>JAZRNG010000057.1:0-11537 GCA_045648065.1 Acutalibacteraceae bacterium
AGTCAGCACAAAAACAAGGACAAGGCGATGAAAATTCTTCGTTCACGAATCCTTGATGCTGAGCGTGAAAAGCAGAATAAAGAAATTGCAGGAGAGCGCAAGTTACAGGTCGGTACGGGTGACAGAAGTGAGCGTATCCGTACTTACAACTATCCGCAGGGCCGTGTCAGCGATCACAGAATCGGACTTACCTTGTATAAGATTGAGGCTATTCTCAACGGTGACCTTGACGAGATTATTGATGCGCTGATCACTGCCGATACAGCAGAAAAACTTAAATCGGAATAATTCCGAGGTGATTTTTTGAAAACTAAATTCTATGAAAAATGTGACGAAGCCGAGATTTCGGAGGTCGCAGATATATTAAAAAACGGCGGACTTGTCGCAATCCCCACCGAAACGGTTTACGGACTTGCGGCAAATGCTTACAACGGTGAAGCAGTTTCGAAGGTCTTTGAAGCAAAGGGCAGACCGACGGATAATCCTATGATTGTTCATATTTCATCAGTCGAAGAAATCTACCCGTTGGTAACGGATTTCCCGGAAAAAGCGAAGGCTCTTGCCGAAGCTTTCTGGCCGGGACCACTCACAATGATTCTCCCGAAATCCGACCTCGTACCCCGTGAGGTTGCACCGAGGCTGGAAACAGTTGCCGTTCGAATGCCGTCGCATCCGATTGCGAGGAAAATCATTGAGTCAGCAGGTGTTCCGCTTGCTGCACCGTCAGCAAACTCATCGGGCTCACCGAGTCCTACAACGGCACAGCACGTGCTTCATGACCTTGACGGTAAAATCGATGCTGTTGTTGACGGCGGAGAGTGCGATGTCGGTATTGAGTCTACGGTCATCACTCTTGCTACAGAGGTACCAAGACTTCTCCGACCGGGCGGAATAACCGTTGCACAGCTGGAGTCTGTGCTCGGTCACGTTGACGTCGACCCTGCCGTAATTTCTGAGCTTGAAGACGGTGTTGCTCCGGCTTCTCCCGGAATGAAATATAAGCATTATTCGCCCAAAGCTGAAGTATATATTGTTGAAGGAAGTCTTGAGAGCTTTAAATTCCTGGTTGATTCTGAATGTCAGGAAGGTGATATGGCTCTTTGCTTTAACGGCGAAGAAAAGGATATCCCGATCGAGTGTCTTTCTTTCGGAGACGAGGATGACCTTAACGCTCAGGCACATCTGCTCTTTGCACAGCTTCGCAGATTTGACGAGCTGAAAGCCAGAAGAGTTTTTGTACGTGCTCCCGTGAGTGACGGTGTAGGTCTGGGTGTTTACAACAGACTTCTTCGTGCGGCAGCATTCAAGATTATAAAGCCACCCGTTATTTACGGTCTTACGGGGCAGACGGGTGCAGGGAAGAGCACGGTAGGAGAAATGCTCAGCGAAAAAGGCTATCTCATTGTTGACGGTGACGTTGCCGCAAGGGCGGTTGTCGAAAAAGGTTCGCCTGTGCTCGATGAGTTGGCTGAGACTTTCGGGTCGGATATTCTCGATGAAAACGGAGAGCTTATCCGTTCTGCTCTTGCGAAAAAAGCGTTTGCGACAGAAGAAAACCGTCAGAAGCTCAACAGTATTACTCATCCGGCAGTAACAAAATGGTCGATAGATTTCATCAAAGAAAATCTTAATGAAAATCATAAAGGAGTTATTGTTGATGCTGCTGCGATTTTTGACAGCGACATCAGGCGTTACTGCACAAAGATGATCGTTGTCACAGCACCTGAAGAAGAGCGTCTTGCGAGAATCCTTTTACGTGACGGACTTACTCACGAGGCGGCAATGCTTCGGATTAAGGCGCAGAAGGATGAGCAATACTATAAAGAAAGAGCAGATATTCTCGTCAGAAATTATGCTCCTTATTCACTTTCGCAGGAGCTGGAATTATTATAAGACGAAGCTTTTGCGCAAGTTGTCAAAGTTTTGTAAAATATAAAATTGCTATTTATATTTTAAAGTCAATAAATGTAAGGAGGACTCGAAATGAGGGAGGAAAAAACAGAAGTACAGCTTCTTCAGGAGAAGCTTCTTATGGACAAAAAACCCGCCGCCAAGGTGATTGACGACGCAGAAATGGCAAAGGCTATGGACTTTGCAGAAGGATACAAAAAATTCCTTAATGATAACAAGACTGAGCGTGAGGTTGCAGCATTCATCATTGAAGAGGCAAAGAAACGCGGTTTCGTTGAATTTGACAAGTTCGGCACATACAAGCCGGGCGACAAGGTATACTATCTTAACCGTAAAAAGGCAGTTATTCTTGCAGTAATCGGCAAGAAGAGCATTGCAGAGGGTGCACACATCGCAGCTGCACACATCGACTCTCCGAGAGTTGACCTAAAGCCCAATCCGCTTTATGAGTCAAGCGAAATCGCACTTATGAAAACTCACTACTACGGCGGTATCAGAAAGTATCAGTGGCCGACAGTTCCCCTTTCAATGCATGGTGTAATCGTTCGCAAGGACGGCACTGAAATCGATATCAACATCGGTGAAAAAGAGGGTGAGCCGCAGTTCATCATCACAGACCTTCTTCCGCATCTCGGACGTGAGCAGAGCGAAAGAAAGCTCGGTCAGGGCATCAAGGGCGAAGAGCTCAATGTCATCGTAGGTTCACTTCCGTTCAAGTCTGACTCAGGCAGTGAGCTTGTAAAGCTTAATATCCTTAAAATGCTCAACGACAAGTACGGCATCGTTGAGGAAGATTTCCTCACAGCAGAGCTTGAAATGGTGCCTGCAACAAAGGTTAACGACATCGGCTTTGATCGTAGTCTTATCGGCGGTTACGGCCATGATGACCGTGTCTGTGCTTATCCTGAGCTTATGGCTATTCTCGAGCTTGAAGAGGCTCCCGAGCATACAGCAGTTGCTGTTTTTGCAGACAAGGAAGAAACAGGTTCAGACGGCAACACAGGTCTTCAGTCAGCATATCTGAGCAATTTCATCGCTGACCTTGCAAGATTTGAAGGTCTTATGGGCAGAGATGCACTTTCAAAGTCAAAGTGTCTTTCAGCTGACGTTAATGCGGCATTTGACCCGACATTCCCGTCACCCTTCGAAGCTGCAAACTCAGCCTATATCAACAAAGGTATTGTAGTCACAAAGTATACAGGATCAGGTGGTAAGGGCGGCACATCTGACGCTTCTGCAGAATTTGTCGGAGAGGTTACAAGAATCTTCAATGCGGCAGATGTATGCTGGCAGATGGGTGAGCTTGGCGCAGTCGACGCAGGCGGCGGCGGAACGGTTGCAAAGTATGTTGCAAAGCTTGACGTTGACGTAGTCGATGTCGGTGTTCCCGTTCTCTCGATGCACGCACCATACGAGGTTGTTTCAAAGCTTGACGTTTATATGACCAATAAAGCTGTTTCTGCATTCTTCAAGGCATAAAATTTAAGAGCAGTAATGACCCAGATGGTCGTTACTGCTCTTTTTTCAGCTTTCTATTACTTTGTGAAAGTTTTCTATCTGCTCTTCTGTAGGTGCGTAATCTGTCTTTGAACAGCAGGGAATAGTCGGTTCGCTGCCGTCAGATCCGAAAAACGGTGTCTCACGGTCATTCTCGTACAGTTTACGGCACTCTTCGAGTCTGAAGTCAGGAATGTCGTAAGGCTGACCTCCGTTGAGAATCGAACGGTGAGCGAGGATTGCTACGGAAGACATCGTGGTAGCCGAGTAAATATCGTAAGGATGCTCAGGCTGTTTTCCTTCTTTTATGTATTCAAGGAACATTCTTGCGACGAGGTAGTCTCCACCACCGTGACCGCTTGACTCGATGACTTCTTCATCCTTGTCGTTCCACGAAGGCTCGTAGAGATTAGCTTCTTCCATTCCTTCGGGTATCGCCCAGTCGCTGTAACGAAGCATAACCTTTCCGTCCATACCGCGGAGGTTTTCGATCTGTCCGTTTTTGCCACAGATACGGTAAGCGTTGTGATGAGCGCCAAAACCGGCACATCCTGTGAATCTGAAGACGGAGCCATCATTGTTTGACGTGATCATTACGCAAGCGGAGTCTCCGACTCTCCTTGTCGTCGCAACTTCAGGAATGGGAGAGAAAACGGAGAAAGCACACACTTTTTTAGGTGTTGCACCCGTTGCCCACATAATAGGAGCGAGAGAATGAGTCACGTAATAGGAACGTGGCAGATAATTTCTCCAGTGTTCGGGGAAATAAACACATTCTTTGAGAAAACTTGAGTCGTTGGGGTCGATGGGGTGGTTGTACTCACCTTCGGCATAAAGGATGTCGCCAAGAGTACCGCCGTCGCAAACTTTTTTCATCTCACGGTTAAACTTCATCTGAGGATAGTTTTCCGAGATCATATAAATTGAATCGCTCTTTTCAAAAGCACGGATAAGCTCAACACCTTCAGCCATAGTTCCGTTACTGATACATTCGGAAAGAACGTGGATATTTTTCTCGAAGCATTTTATTGCATACGGTGTATGCTCGTGAAAATAGTTGGCGAGGACTACGGCATCCATATCGAGAGTGAGAAACTCGTCAAAGTTTTCATAAACAGGTACTTCAAAGCCGAGCTTTTTCAGACCATTTTCAGCTCTCTTTTTATTGAACTCACACAGAGCTACGATCTCGCAGTCAAGAAGCGAAAGGTTCTGTGCGATGTCGATTCCGCGTCCTGCACCTAAAATTCCTATTTTAATTTTTTTCATGGCAATCACTCCTTTTTGAGTTAGTTTAAGTTTAACAGACCTGAACAGAACAAACAATAGAAAATCTGCAAATTTTTCGATTTGATTTTAATTTAATTGTTGTGAGCGAAAAAATACAGCCTGTACTTTTCAGTACAAGCTGTATTTTTTGAATTAAGATTACTGTTTTGCGCCTGCATCAAACATTTCGAGAACCTTAACTGATGCTGCGAAGCAATTTGCAAGACATGACGGATTGAGAGCATCCGGTGTATCAAGTCTTGTGTGATAGAAATCAGGAAGTGCGTGGTTAAGAGCTGTAATACCTGTAGCACGCATACCCGCCTGAGCAAATGCTGCTGAGTCAGTTGCACCGCCGAGAGGAGGAACAAAGCCCTTCTTGCAAGGAATATTAAGCTCCTCACAAGCTTCCATAAACAGGTCAGAAACATCCTTGTCAACCTTAACCGTAGCGTTGAGGTCACGGTAGTTTACCATAAGCTGTTCGTTCTGTGTGATTGTATCATAGGAGTAAACAAATGTCGGAACGTCGTTGAATTCGTCCTTATGTTTTCCTGCCCAAGCCTTTGCACCGCGGAGACCTGCTTCCTCTGAACCTGTGAGAACAACACCGATTTCTGTGTTTTCAAGCTCGATGCCTTCATCCTTGAGCATCTTAAGGATCGCCATACCGATGTAGCAACCTGTAAGGTTGTCGTTTGCACCGTCAACAATTCTTTTCTCGTTCCACATAAAGTAGAGACCGAACCAGAAAGGAACAAATACAAGACCGATGAGGCCGAGAGTTTTTGCGAGGTTATCATCAAACGCGCCTGCAACATTTGCAATAGAAATACCGAGGGTATAGAATGCACCGAGGAAACAAATCATCATATGAAGGTCAAAACCGAGGTATGTAAGCTTGTATTTAACAGGCCATTCCCATGCAGCATCGGTATGACCGTTGAAGATGATTCTGCGCTTAACTTCGCCTGTCGGCTTTTTGAAACCTGCAACGTTGTGACCTGTTTTTTCAGGGAAGAATTTATCAACAACCTTTTTGTAAAGGCCGAACTGGAGCACACAAAGAATAAGTCCGAGAGCTATAAAAACTATTGAAAGCCACGGAAGGAAGAAATAAGCAGCGAGTGCAAGGAAACAGAATGTGATTGTAAAGTAAATCCATCCCAAAAATGAGTTTGGATTTTCCTTGAATCCTTCAACATAAACGGTGTCACAGCCAAGTTTCTTCAGTTCCTCAGCACAGTAATCGCTTGCCTGCTTTTCACCGAGATCACCGGGGCCACGCTTTTCAAATGTGTTGCAGATATATGTGATTTCATCGACCATATATTTTGCAGCCTGATCTTTTTTGTCGATAATGCTTTTAAGATTCATTGTTACAACTCCTTAACGATTAATGCAGATATTTTACCATATTCTGTTGCGAAAATCCACTACTTTTTATAATAAATTTATATTTTTGAAATATTTTTTAGCGATTTTCACAGTTTGTGTTGCATCCGCTGCATAAAAATCTGCATTTATCATCTGAGCATAGGTCTCAGTGAGAACAGCACCACCTACGATGACCTTTGCATCCGTATTTTTATGCACGAGATCGATAGTTCTTTCCATAGCAGGAACGGTCGTGGTCATAAGTGCCGAAAGACCGACGAGCTTCACGTTGTTTTCTTTTACAGCCCGGAGCACTTCTTCTTCAGGTACGTCTTTGCCGAGGTCGATGACATCGTAGCCGTAATTTTCGAGAAGAACTTTTACGATATTTTTACCGATGTCGTGAATATCACCGTGAACTGTCGCAAGGATGATTTTTTCGCCCTTCTGAGCAACGGTATCCTTGCTCATTGAAGATTTGATGACTTCAAAAGAAGCTTTTGCACTTTCCGCACTCATAAGAAGCTGAGGAAGGAAAATTTTATTTTTCTCAAAGCCTTCACCCACAATGTCGAGTGCAGGCATAATGTATGAATTGATGACCGTGAGGCTGTCCTCAGATTTTATAAGTGCCTGTGTGCATTCAACAGCCTTCTGCTTCATTCCTTTGACTATCGCTGATCTGAGATCGATGTCAATGGCCGTCTGTGGTACTGTCTGAGTTTTTGAAACCTTTGAAATATAATTTTCACAGTTTTCGTCAAGGCCTCTGAGAGCGAGAAAAGCATAGTAAGTATTCATCATCGTATCGCTCAACGGATTAATGATACCCGCAGAAAGTCCGTTTGAAAGAGCCATGTTGAAAAATGCTGAATTGACAATTTCACGTTCAGGTAAACCGAAAGAAATATTGCTGACACCAAGAATTGTTTTAACACCGAGGTTTTCGGTTAAATGCTTAACTGCTTTCAGTGTTTCATTCGCACTCTGCGGATCTGTGCTGACAGTCATTGCAAGGGCGTCGAAAACAAGTTCTGTTTTGTCAATTCCGTATTCTTCTGCTTTTGCGATTATTTTTTCTGCAATTTTGATTCTGCCTTCTGCTGTTTTTGGTATTCCGTTTTCGTCAAGGCAAAGACACACTACGACAGCACCGTACTTTCTGACGAGAGGGAATACAGAGTTCATAGACTCTTCTTTACTGTTTACGCTGTTGAGCATCGGCTTGCCATTATACATACGGAGTGCCGTTTCCATCGCTCTGAGGTCGGCTGTATCTATCTGTAACGGCAGGTCGGTAACACCCTGTAACGCCTCAACCGCTGAGTGCATCATCTCGTTTTCGTCAATTTCAGGAAGACCTACGTTTACATCAAGGATGTGTGCACCCTTGTCCTTTTGTGCAATTCCTTCGTTGATTATATAACCGATGTCGTGATTTCTCAGAGCTTCTTTAAAAAGTTTTTTGCCTGTCGGATTGATTCGCTCACCGATTATGACAGGCTTATCACCAAAGTTGACTGTCTTCGAGTAAGAAGAGACTCTTGTGACTTTCCTTTTTTCAGGGACAAATGAGCCGATGCCTTCACAGGCGGTGACCAATGCTTTTATATGTGCAGGAGTTGTGCCGCAGCAGCCGCCGAGGTATGATACGCCCACGGATGCTATTTCTTTCATTTTCTGTGCGAAGCTGTCTGCATCGACGTCAAAAACAGTCTTCCCGTCGACACTTCTGGGCAGACCTGCGTTAGGGTTGACGAGCATTGGCAGAGAAGTAAGACTTCTCATCTTTTTCACGAGAGGCAGCATCTCATCCGGTCCGAGTCCGCAGTTAAGGCCGATAGCCGAAACTCCGAGACCTTCAAGAGTCGTGACAGCTGTTTCAATGTCCGCACCTGTCAGAAGTCGCTCGTTTGAGTCAAACATCATCGAAACAAAGACAGGCAGGTCGCAGCTTTCCTTTGCCGCAAGTACACCTGCTTTGATCTCATAAAGGTCGGTCATGGTTTCAAAAAAGATGATGTCAACGCTGTCTTTGGCGGCAAGAATTATTTCTTTGTAAAGTTCATATGCTTTGTGAAATTCGAGGTCGCCTGACGGCTTGAGAAGTCTGCCGAGAGGACCCATATCAAGAGCTACCTTTTTGCCTGTCTTTTTTGCAAGGCTGACTGCGGCACAGACTATCTCTTCCACGTTTTCAAACTTCAGAGAGTTTACGCCGAAGGTATTTGTACTGATGATATCTGCACCTTCAGAAGCGTAGGCTTCGTGTATACTGTATACCAATTCGGGATTTTTCAAATTAAGGCTTTCGGGCAATTCTCCTGCTTTCAGACCTCCTGCCTGAAGCATCGTACCCATTCCGCCGTCGAAAAACTGAATCTTATTCATTGATTATATCCCCAAGTCCCTGTGTTATTTTTCCTGCGATGTCAGGTTTGTTCATCGTGTAGATGTGGATGTTGTTTACTCCGTTTGCAAGAAGGTCAACTATCTGCTCTGTCGCATAGACGATACCTGCCTGCTTCATCGCTTCATTGTTTGAGCCGAAACGGTCGACGAGCTTTGTGAATTTTTTAGGAAGTGTGCATCCTGCGAGCTTTACTGTTCGTTCGATCAGATTCACATTAGTAATAGGCATAATGCCTGCGATGAGAGGAACGTCAATTTCCTTTATGGCACACATTTCTCTGAACCTGTAGAAGACTTTGTTGTCAAAAAACATCTGTGTAGTAAGAAAGTCAAGTCCGCAGTCTACTTTTTCTTTCAGATGTGCAATATCCGCAACTCTGTTTTCACTTTCGGGATGAATCTCAGGGTAACACGCACCACCGACACAGAAATCACCAAGAGAGTGGATTTCCTCAATGAGCTGACTTGCATAAGTATAGTACTGCTTGTCAGGGAAGACGAAATCCTTAGGGATATCGCCACGCAGAGCGAGGATGTTTTCTATTCCGTTTTCTTTCAGTTCGTTGACAACGGTGTGAATTTTATCTCTTGTCGAAGTCAGGCAGGTCAGGTGGGCAAGGGGAGTGATACCGTTTTCCTTTATGGAGTTTGCGATCTCTGTTGTAAAACCGCTTGTTGTCCCTGCTGCACCGTAGGTCACACTCATAAAAGACGGAGAAAACTTCGCAAGCTCATTTATGACGTTTTTTGTGTTTTCTACCTTGTCCCACTCTTTCGGAGGGAAGACTTCAAAAGATACCGTGACTTTATTGTCTTTAATTATGTTACTTATTTTCATAACCGTCACCAGTCCTGATTAATTTTCTTTTTTCATAATACCACTACTGTCCGATAAATTCAATAAAATAAAACACAAAAAGGTGTTCCGTTTTACCGAAACACCTTAAATATTCGTTGTAACTCTATCTTAAATTACTTCGCAATGTCAATGACTCTGTTTTCACGGATGACATTGACCTTGATCTGTCCGGGATACTCGAGTTCTTCCTCGATTTTCTTAACGATATCCCTTGCAACCAGTACCATCTGGTCGTCAGATACAGCCTCAGGCTTAACCATAATTCTGACTTCACGGCCTGCCTGAATTGCGTATGATTTGTCAACGCACGGGAATGAGCTTGTGATTTCTTCAAGCTTTTCAAGTCGCTTGATGTAATTCTGAAGATTTTCACGTCTTGCACCCGGTCTTGCGGCTGAAACTGCATCGGCTGCCTGAACGAGACAAGCGACGATAGTCTTAGCTTCAACGTCACCGTGGTGAGCATGAATTGCGTGAGTGACTGCTTCGTTTTCTTTGTACTTCTTAGCGTACTCAACGCCGAGTTCGATGTGTGTACCTTCCATTTCGTGGTCAAGTGCCTTACCGATATCGTGGAGAAGACCTGCACGCTTTGCTGTCTTCACATCTGCGCCTAACTCCGCAGCCATAAGACCTGCAATGTAAGAAACTTCCAATGAGTGGTTAAGTACGTTCTGCCCGTAACTTGTACGGTACTTCAGCTTGCCAAGCTGTTTGATAAGCTCAGGATGAATTCCGTTGACACCTGCGTCAATAGCGGCTCTTTCACCTGTCTGCTTGATTGTGTGTTCAACTTCACGCTTTGACTTTTCGTAAAGCTCCTCAATTCTTGTGGGATGTATACGTCCGTCTGCGATAAGTTTTTCGAGAGTAAGTCTTGCGATTTCACGGCGTACCGGCTCAAAGCAGGATACTGTGATTGCTTCAGGTGTATCGTCGATGATGAGGTCGACACCTGTGATTGTTTCGAGAGCTCTGATGTTTCTGCCCTCACGGCCGATGATTCGACCCTTCATTTCGTCATTCGGCAAAGCTACGACTGATACGGTAGCATCTGCACTGTGGTCAGCTGCACAACGCTGAATAGCTGTAGCGATGATCTCACGTGCTTTTTCGTCAGCCTCTTCCTTTGTCTTCTGCTCATAGTCAAGGATCTTGACAGCTTTTTCGTGGATAAGGCTGTCTTCAAGAGTCCTGAGAAGATAGTCTCTTGCCTGGTCTTTGGTGTAGCCTGAAATTCTCTCAAGCATTTCGATCTGGCTACGCTTGATTGTTTCGATTTCTTCCGTCTTTTGCTCAGCGTCCTTGATTTTTGAAGCGAGAGTTTCTTCTTTCTTTTCCATGTTCTCAATCTTCTTATCAAGGCTTTCTTCTTTCTGAACGAGTCTGCGTTCCTGTCGCTGAAGTTCACTGCGACGTTCACGGTTTTCACGCTCAGCTTCCGTACGCTGTTTATGAATCTCGTCCTTTGCTTCGAGGATAGCTTCCTTTTTCTTCGACTCAGCCTTTGAAATGGCTTCGTTGAGGATTCTGGTAGCTTCCTGCTGAGCAGAGCCGATAGCTGATTCAGCAACCTTTTTACGGTAGATGATACCAATCACAACACCAAGAGCAAAAGCCACAAGCGCAGCAGCGACAATGACTATTATCCATGTTGTTGTACTCAAAACTTAAATGCACCTCCTGTTAGATTTTTCAAGTCATATTCTGATTTAAATAAATTGTATACAACAGATTGTGTAGTAGTTCGTGTCAGGAACAATCCGTTGGAGATAGCTAAATTTTGGCATACTTAACTATCATCCGTTTTATTTTAATACAATTCAAGTCCCGTGTCAAGCGATATTGGTCTCTTTTATGCTTTAAAGTACAGAAAAATTATAATACCGACATTAAAATATATTTATAGTGCAATAAGAGTATAACGAAAATGTAACTGTTTTGTTCACAGGCTGTTGGGGCAAAACCGAAATTACAGAAAAACGGATATGTTTGATAAAATTAAAATTGAACAGGTGTCAGAAAACTAAGGATTGATTTATTGACACCTGCTAAGACAAAGAATATAATAAACGTATCAAACACAAAGGAATGAAAAATATGAACTGTCCTAAATGCGGAAACCCGTTAGTACCAAATATGAAATTCTGCACAAAGTGCGGCACACCCGTACCACAGAAGCCGACGGCACCGCAACAGCCTGTAAGACCTC
>JAZRNG010000058.1:0-2684 GCA_045648065.1 Acutalibacteraceae bacterium
TCGCAGGCTACTATGCAAAGATGGCGGCAGCAGAAGGACTTATCGGTATGTCAATGACAAATACCGAGGCTATTATGGTACCGACATTCGGAAAACAGGCAATGCTCGGAACTAACCCGATTGCATTTGCTATGCCGGCAGACCCCGTTCCTTATTCATTCGATGCGGCAACCACAGTTGTGCCGAGAGGTAAGCTTGAGGTTTATGTAAAAAGAGGAAACGGACTCCCGATAGGTTGGGCTCTTGATGAAACAGGTAATGACAGTAACGAGCCGGACAGAGTTCTTTCAAACATTATCAATAAAACAGGCGGCGGAATCTTACCGCTCGGCGGCTCGGGTGAGCTTACATCAGGATATAAGGGATATGGTTTTGCAATGCTGTGTGAGATTGCTACTGCAATACTTTCAGGCGGAACCACATCAAATTATATTTATAAAACTCCTGGAAGATCAAATATTGCGCAGTGCTTTATTGCGATTGACTACGGAATGTTCGGCGATAAGAAAGAGATTGAAGCTTCACTTTCAAAATACTTGCAGGAAGTTCGTGATTCTGCAAAAGCTGACGGTCAGGACCGAATTTATATTCACGGCGAGAAAGAAGCTGAGGCTGTAAACCGTGTATTGTCAGAGGGCGTATCATTAAATGAAAAGACCTATGCAGAAATGAAGATGATTGCAGAGTTTACAGGCTCTTTAGAATATCTTCCTGAATTGCAATAAATATTTGTTCTCTAAGACGTTAAAAAAAGACACCGAATGGTGTCTTTTTTTATTTGGGTGCAGGGGCTGGACTTGAACCAACGGTCTTGCCAAATTTCCTGCGGAAAATTTGGCTTCGGTCACCTCGCGGCTCTGACAGTCTACTAGACTGTCATTCACTCCCGCTCGGCCGCTCGCTTTGCTCGCTACCTCCGACTTATTCGCCCTTCGGGCTCATAACCCTAAGATGCTGTTTTAATTCCAAATCCTTACAAAATTAAAAAAGGATACCTAATAGGTATCCTTTTTCAATTGGGTGCAGGGGCTGGACTTGAACCAACGATCTCCGGGTTATGAGCCCGACGAGCTACCAACTGCTCTACCCTGCGATATTTCCTGACTGCTATGATATTATACCACTTTATTTTGAATATGTCAAGTATAGAATGCATTTTTTATTAAAAAGTTTTGTTTAGTTAGAGTATATGCCGAATTAAAATATAATATAACACACATTTTAACGCTCGCACATTTTTTTTGCGCGGGCATATTTTATTATTGAAGGAGCGTGAAAGCCGTGTATTCATTTCTTATGGCGGAAAATCGCACCGAGTTCCCAGCCATAACGGTATGCGGTGCTGACGGTGTAATATTTCAGGATATACCAATCGGTGAAAAAACTAAGCTTAAACAGATGAGCTCGGGCAGTGTCAGGCTTGAAATATATGACAATTTCCAGAAACTCTGTGCAACTTTATGGGTGCCGCTCGCACCCTATACGACTATGCTTGTGACAGTCTACACTGATCATATACAGCTCACTCCGCTATCAAAGCACGAAGCTTGAGTTTTGCCGTACGTTCAATTCTTGATATATGCACTTGCGAAACACCGATTTTTTTCGCGACATCATTTTGAGTCTTATCAGCATAATACCGAAGCAAAATAATTTCGCGTTCGCGGTCGGTCAGCATATTAAGGAGCTCGTCTGTCGTAATCCTGTCGATAATTTTGTCTTCGTCGGAAAAGCCCAGCCTTTCGCTGAGGTCAACATTCGACTCACACGGAGTATCGAATGAATCTGGCAGGGTGCAGGCTTCGTATGCTTCAGTCAGCTCCTGCGCCGAAATACCGCATCTGGCTGCGACTTCGGAAATGGTCGGCTCGCGTGCATTCTCGCGCCGCAATTCCTCCTCGGCACGCTGTGCACGCATTTTGCGCTCCTTCAAGCCCCGTGAAACCTTGATAATACCGTCATCACGCAAAAAACGTTTTATCTCACCTGTAATAACCGGTACAGCATAAGTGGAAAATTTAAGACCGCGCGAAAGGTCAAAGTTATCAACCGCCTTTAGAAGACCTATATATGCAATCTGGACAAGGTCGCAGAGCTCTGTGCCCCTGCCGGTAAAACGTGCGGCAATACTCCGTACAAGGCGTTCATTTTCGATGCAGAGTTCTTCTGCTGCTATTTTGTCGCCGCTTTGTGCACGTTCAACCAGCATAATATTTCTGTCCATAGCTTACATATCCTCTCCGAAATTTTTAACTAACATAACTGTTGTACCTTCCCCAACGTTACTTGTGACAGAAATTTCGTCACAAAAACTTTCCATTATTGAAAAGCCAAGCCCTGAGCGTTCCTGCTCGGGTGCGCCGGTATAAAGCGGCTCGCGGGCACGGTCAATGTCGCTAATGCCGATGCCGTAATCGGTAACTGTTATGTAAACTGTTTTTCCCGAAACTCTGCCCGAGAGCACAACGGTGCCGATATCCTCGGGATATGCGTGCACAATTGCATTTGTAACTGCCTCGGATACGGCGGTTTTAAGCTCGGCGAGTTGTTCAACTGTCGGGTCGAGCATTGCTGCAAATGCAGAAACAACCGTACGTGCAAATGCCTCATTTTCCGATATTCCTATAAACTCCATATCAAATCTGTTTTCCATTTAAATTCACCCCTTTATTTTCTCTATAGCT
>JAZRNG010000059.1:0-2440 GCA_045648065.1 Acutalibacteraceae bacterium
GTATTGAACAAATCCTCGGGTCTCATATGAACAAGGTCATATGCAAATGTAGGATTGATTGACACATATTCATCGTTTTCATCCTTCGCCCATGGCTCGCTCATTTCCATATTGAGTGAATACTTATATGCCTTGGCAAGAATCTCAAGGATAAGTCTTGAAGTATTCACTGTGCCGGAGGATTCCCATTCACCTTTAAAACCGAACTTGGCTTTAACCTCTGCCTTTGCCAAAAGGCCCTCTTTGGTTACTCCGACTTCAGTAGAGATATCGGTATGTGTATTGTCTAAATATGATGACATACTTGTGATATACGTCATATTGGACTCAACATTACCAATTCTTACCTTTGTGGGATTAAGAGTATCTACACTATCAAACAGGATTGCAGACTTAAGGTTTGCTGATTCAAAAGTCTTACATTCAAGCAGATTGAAACCCTTACCCAGTTCTACGCTTGCAGGAATATCTTCGTCTGTTATAGCAAATGTTGTAACAGGTGCTAAAGACAAAAGCATTGCTACTGCAAGAATAGCCGAACAAATTCTTTTTGAAAGTTTTGCTCTCATAAATTCGCTTCCTTTCCTATGTTATATATATTTATAAATCATTTTACTGATTTAATAACATATTTTCGCATCTTTGGAATATTGCCGCCATCTGTGCTCTTGTTGCAGATTCTTTTGGGGCGAGAGTAGTTTCGCTCGTTCCCGATATAATACCGTTTGAACATGCAAACCTAAAAGCATCTTTGGCATAATCCGAAATATTTTCAAAGTCTTCGTATGATGTAACATCTACATTTTCGCTTACCGACATATCTAAGCTTTTGAATTTCATATAGCGGTGAATGATGGTTGCCATCTGTTCACGGGTAATAGTATTATCAGGTGCAAATTCTGTTTCTGACACGCCATTTACTATTCCGTTCTGAACCGCCCAGCCCACTGCATTTTCATAATATGTACCTTCAGGTACATCTGCAAAATCTGCTTTGGTTGCAGTTGGCTCTTTTTCCAATCTGTAAAGAACCGTTACAAACATCGCTCTTGTAACTGTATTGTTAGGTGCGAATTCAGTTTCGGAAATACCCTTCATAAGTTCTTTCTCGTTAATGTATTTTACATACTCATAATACCAATCATCCGTCTTTACATCACTAAAGGGGTTAACCCATTCTGTTTTTACTGGTTCTTCTTTCGTTGTCTCTTCTTTAGTTGTTGTTTCCTCAGTAGGTTTCTCAATGGTTTCTTTATCTGATTTGCCTGATGAAGAACTTCCGCCTGGTGAACCGCCCGAACTGCGTATTTTTTCGAATGTCACCTCAATCTCGCTGTCCGCATTCACCGAATCATAGGTATATTCAAGTACCGCACCTAAACTTGCTCCGTCAACCTTTACATCATTTACTTTATACCCGGAATCAGGTGTGAATATAAAGAGTAGTTGTTTACCCTCTGTAGCTTTAATTTCACCTGACGGGTTAATTTTTCCGTTTGCTCCTGCAGTTGCCTTAATTGTGTATTCTTTTGCCTCGACTATAGGAGTGTCCGATTCTTTTATATTTACATGGGTCACTGCATTTTCAAAAGGAACTAAATCTCCATCTTTTGTATATGCTTCTATGTAGTTTACATTGATTTCGGTTTTTCCTGCCTTCAGCGCTTTGAAAGTAAACGTACCAAGAACACCTTCAACCAATGTATTTTCCATGGCGAGTGCATCCATCCAGAAAAGTTTCAATGGGGATTCATCTGTTTTGGCTGTAAGCGTTCCTCCGATAAGCTTTGCATCATCGTATCGCAATACTTCGAGCATCTCGTTATCAAACTCAACCTCACACAGCAACACTATAACTCCCGTAGAGTCTGTCGCCTCAAGCTGAATTTCAATACTCTCACCCATAACAGTCTCATACTGCTTTGATACAAATGCACTGCTTCCGTCTGCATATGCTAACACCGAAAACAAAGATATGAGCATACACAAAACCAGTCCACCTGAAAATACTCTTTTATTAAGTTTTTTCATTTTCTTACCTCCTTAAATGTTTTTCTCTATATAAATTGCCGTTTCAGCAAGAACAACAAAAGTTTTGGGGCTTTTAATATTATTTTCTGTTGGCTTCATTGTGGCAAATACTATATAGTTTTGAACCACGTGGCACTTGTTGAGCACGCGTTATAGTTTCCTCCGTGTGGAAGTCGGTAAATCGGCAATAAAAGCAATCTTGCGTACAACCGAAAATGCTCGGAACAGTATCTTTTTCCCATAAAGGACAAGTGTCCATTTCGGATATAATAAGATAACCGTCTTCTGTGTATTTCTGTTCTTTCAAATTACACCCCCCTTTGTGCGAATATTCATATGGGTTCCTAAGTGCAGAGCAAATTTAATCACAATAATTATAACAAAAGAACTCCCCGTAATGGGGAGTTTG
>JAZRNG010000060.1:0-39563 GCA_045648065.1 Acutalibacteraceae bacterium
CCCCTGCCGCAGCACAGACCATAGCAGATTTTCTGAAGGATACTAATACTTCGCCCGAAGACTATGATCTGATTTTGACAGGCGACCTTGGCAAAGTCGGGACTCAGCTTCTTTATGAGCTGCTTGAAAAAGAGTTCTCGACAGATATCAGCGCTGTCCATAATGATGCAGGACTTATGATATATTACCTCGAAGAGCAGGATGTCCATGCGGGAGGCAGCGGCTGCGCTTGCTGCGGCACTGTTTTGTGTACAAAAATTCTGAGTGATCTGAAAAACGGTAAGCTCGGAAAGGTTCTGGTTGTGGCAACGGGAGCTTTGCTTTCCGCAATTTCACCGTTGCAGGGCGAGAGTATACCTTCTGTTGCACACGGAATTCTTCTGACAGACGGGAGGGGAAAGAATGAATAATTCTAAACTTATGGCAAAAACTTTTTTTAAAATGGCGGAGGCTGACCGGAAGCTCATAGTTGCAGCAAACGCTATGAGTACCGTTTTTACTGTTTCGCTGATTGTTAAGCTGACAATCTGTGCAGTATGTCTGATAAAATCAAAAAAATAATACCGACAATGAAAACAGGTTGCTCATAAGCAATCTGTTTTTTTGCAGGTTACTTCTCATATTCACTTAAAATGAATATGGGAAGCTTTTTATTAAGCTGATATGTGCATATAAGCAACAATTTTGAATAATTTAGTGGTTGATTATTGTACAGTAAAGTGATATAATTACTTGTAATTTGCAATCAGAGGGTTTGTATGAGAGTAACGGTTGATAAAAAACAGAATATTGTTATTTCAGAAGACCAGCACGAAGTTGTGAAGGCTCATTTATCAGTCAAGGATTTTGGTTCTGAAAAGAAGTTTGTCGTAAAAGAACCGGAAAAGGTGAATGGTGGTAAGTTGTTCACTTTTCTTAAGAGATCTTTTGATGTTATCGGGTCGTTATTTGCGATTTTGGTTTTCCTTATACCGGCGGCTGTAATTGCTGTCTGTGTAGCTGTTTCTTCAAAAGGACCCGTTATCTATTCTCAGAAGCGTCTCGGAATAAGCGGAAAAGAATTTGATATTTACAAGTTCCGTACAATGGTTGTTGATGCCGAAAAAGACGGTGCTGTATGGGCAAAGAAAGATGATGACAGAGTTACGAGTATCGGTGCGTTTCTCAGGAAAACTCATCTGGATGAGATTCCTCAGTTCTGGAATATACTCAAGGGTGATATGAGTTTTGTCGGTCCCAGACCTGAGCGTCAGGTTTTTTATGATGATTTTGAAACTTATATAGTCGGATTCAGGCACAGACTTAAGGTCAAACCCGGTCTCACAGGTTGGGCGCAGATTAACGGCGGTTATGAATTAAAACCTGAAGAAAAAGCAGCATGGGATGTTGAGTATATTGAAAAACAGTCAATATTGATAGATCTGAAGTGCATTCTGAACACATATAAGCTTCTTTTCGGTGACGAAAAAGCTAGATAAAGTGAAATCTCTGTACATTATTTGTGCAGAGATTTTATTTATGTCAAATAAAGTTTTTATTGTATTTTATGATGATATATGATACAATCAATTAAATATAAGTGGAAGTGTTTGTCTTTTTAAATAAATAAATAAAAAGTATTTTATTATAATGAAAAATGGTGATGATTTATGGTTAAATTGATTCGGAGAATTACACTTGCTCTCTTTATACTGATGTTGATTGCATTTGTTGTTTTCTCTGTCATTGATAAGCTTTCAACGGATACAACCATACCTGTTATACTTGTCGAAACTGATACCATTGAAGTGAGTGTAAAAGATAAACGGGAAAAGTTGCTCGAAGGCGTAAAGGCTTCGGATCAGAAAGACGGCGATATTTCAGATCGGATCCGAATTGAATCGATTTCTGACTTTATCGAACCCGGTGTATGCACGGTTACTTATGCCGTTGCTGACTCTGATAAGCATGTCACAAAGCAGACACGAACAGTAAAATACACGGATTATACAAAGCCCGAATTCTATATGAAGAGAGCTTTGGTTTACGGTGTTGATGAAGCTCTTGATATAAGAGCTGCTGTCGGTGCACGAGACTGCATTGACGGTGATATCAGCGACAGAGTTGCGATTATCACTACAGACTATATCAGAAATACAGCCGGTGTGTTTACCGTATCTCTTCAGGTTTCAAACAGTATGGGAGATACTATCTATCTTGATGTTACTGTTCATGTTGAGGGTAACGAAACTATGGCACCTGAAATTCAGCTTAAGAATAGCCTGATTTATATAAAGAAGGGCGAAACACCGAATTTTGAAGATTATCTCGGTGATGTAACTGTAAATGGTGTCCTTATGAATCCGGAAGATGTACAGTTGATGATTTCAACAAACTTTGATCCCGATCAGGAAGGAACGTATAACGTTCATTATTATATCTCAACCGAAGCAGGTTATGAAGGTCATTCAATCCTGACGGTTGTTGTAGAGGAGTGATAAAGAGTGAAGAAAAAGTTTTCAGGTTTTTCAATTAACTTTGAGTGGAACAGCCTTATAAAAGATGTTGTACGTAGCCTGTGGGCAATTGTTCTTGCTGCTCTTATCGCACTTATGGGTATTCAGGTGGTTGAAAAGAGTATATATACGCCTACATACACAAGCACGGCAGTTCTTGTTGTACGGTCAAGAGTCGGTACATCGGGCACGTTCAGCAGCCTTACCGCATCTACGGAAATGGCAAATATTTTCACTGAGGTTTTCAAGCAGAATTCCATAAAAAAGCTTGCTGCAGAGAATCTTGGATTAGAAAAATTTAATGGTACTATCACAACATCTCTGACAGATTCAACCAACCTTCTCAACGTGTCTGTAAAGGCTGATGACCCGGAGTTGGCATTTATGTTGCTTACTTCAATTCTTGAGATTTATCCGGAAGTGACTGAAGCTGTTTTTACAGATTCAGTAATAGATGTTGTTTCGGAACCCAAAATGCCTACGACTCCCTCAAACTCCCGTCTTATGGTATACAGAAGGCATATTATATTGCTTGCAATGCTCTTAGAAGCCGGATTGATTGTCCTGTGTTCGTTGTTCAGAGGAACTGTTAAGGAAGAACGCGGATTTACTGAAAAGATTGATTCAAAACTTCTTGGTACTATATCTCATGAACAGCCGCACCTTTCCAAGAAGGAACGCTTTAAGAAGAGGAAGAGAGCTCTTCTTATCAATGACGCTTATTCGAGCCTCAGGTTTACGGAAGATTATCAGAAGTTATGTACTAAAATTGAGCATATTCATAGAAATCAGCAAAAGAAATCTTTTGTTATTTCAAGTGTGGCAGAAAACGAGGGAAAGTCTACCGTTGCAACCAACGTTGCTTTAACTCTTTCTGACAGAGGTTATAACGTTGTGCTGCTTGACCTCGACGTTCACAAACCATCAATTTATAAAATCTTTGATTTCACTGATGAAATCGAAACTGATTTCACAGATGTCCTCTCAAATAAAATAGAGATTGGTAACTTCAAGTTTTACAGATACAGAAAAACATCCCTTACTATTGCTTTTAATAAGCACGGTCACGAAAATTCGGAGATTTTTATCAATAATCAGATTGTCGAAAGTACTCTTAATGCACTCAGAGAAAAGACCGATTTCGTGATTATCGATACTCCGCCTTTGACGGTTTCTGCAGATGCAGTATCAATATCGGAGGCAGCGGATGCAACTGTGCTTGTTGTAAGAACAGACTGTGTGCCCGTCGAGGATATAAATGAGGCGATTTTGAATATATCAGAGACCGGTGGCAAATTTGAAGGCTGTATTCTTAATAATGTCTACAAACCTTTTACTCTTTTTGGCCAGATGGGTGCTGATGAAAGAGGATACTATGGTCAGAGCAACTATTACGGTTACACTAAAACACCGAAGTTGCAGTCTGCGGAATTGATAAACAATCATGAAAGAGAGTTTTCAACCGACTCTCTTGATAGCTTAGACCGTAATGAATAGGGTGATGAATTATGAAAAGTAACAACGATAGAAAAGAATATAATGATTCACCCGTGGATATCAGGGTTTTGCTCGGCGATATCTGGCGAGGCATAATCAAGTTCGGCTGGATCGCTGTCGCTCTTGCTGTCATTCTGGCGGGAATTCAGTTTTACAGAAGTTATGTGAACTTTGTTCCTACGTATAATGTTTCAGCGACATTTACGGTTCATACAGAGAACAGAGTGCTTACCGGTGATAACGGTATCGCCGCGTATTCTTATTATTATGACAGAGAAACTGCAGACCAGCTTGCGACTGTTTTTCCTCATATTATCGGGAATAAAATTGTAAAAACAAGAGTTTGCGAAGATCTCGGAGTTGAAAGTATGCCCGCATCTGTTACGGCTGTTTGTGTCGCCGGAACAAACATGATAACGCTTACAGCATCAGGAACAGATCCCGATCTGACTTATAAAACTCTTTACTCAGTAATTGAGAATTATCCGTCAGTTTCAGATTATATAATCGGCCGGACGAAGCTTGTTATGATTAATGAACCTGTGGTACCTTCAAAGCCGGCAAATTCAGGAGCGTGGGTTTCATCGGTTATCAGTGCGGCGATTATAGGTCTCGCTTTAGGTCTTGCTTGGATTATGATTTATGCATTCTTCAGAAAGACGATACGCACTAAGGATGATATACGTACGGTACTCAATCAGCGTTGCATAGCTGTTCTTCCTCAGGTCGTTTTCAAAAAATACCGTCGTGAAATCGACAGAAGAATTCTTCTTACAAACCCTCTTGTGGGTAGTGAGTTTTCAGACTCTTTGCGTCTTCTCAGAAGTTCTGTCCAGGCTCTTTTGGGAAATGGCAAAAAAACGGTACTGATAACAAGTACAGCACCTTCTGAAGGTAAAACGGTAGTATCTGTAAACCTGGCTTCTATTTTTGCCAAGGATGAGAAAAAAGTACTTCTGATGGACCTTGACCTTCGTGATTCCGGCATCAAGGAACTTCTTGATGGCGAAAACATCGAAAAAACAAAGAAAGAAGATAATAAATTTTACCGGATTGAATCAATTGATTCTCTCGGATTTGATGTGTTTACGTTCAAGTCAAGAGCTGAAAATATACAGAAAGTAATGCGCACCGATGAGATTGTAAGAAAATTTCCTGCAATCAAGGAAGCATATGATCTGATTTTTATTGACACACCTCCTTGTGGTGTGATTTCTGATGCATCTGTTATTGCTCAGTCCGTTGATTCGATTTTGTATGTAATCAGAGAGGACGCAGTTATGCAGACAGCGATAAGGGCAGGCATCAGTTCTATGCTTGAAACTGAAGCAGAATTCCTCGGATGCGTTCTTAACGGTGCAGCAGGCGGTCTTGGTGGCTATAGCGGCTACTATAGCTACGGAGGATACTACAACAGATATAGGTATGGTTATTCATACGGATATGGCCGTTCTTACGGTTATAACGGTAAAAGAAAAAAGAAAAAATAATCATTAAAAAAATTACAGATAGAATCGAGATGATGTAATGAAAAAACCGGGAGAATATGCTAAACTGTTCCGCTCGTTAAGCAGGGAGTGGAAGTGGGTTTTGCACTATGCTTCGCATTATCGAATCCAGATTCTTTTCTATGTTGCAGTCGGAATTCTGAGTACTCTTATGGGACTGGGATCAACGGTTGCTTCAAAATATCTGATCGATTCTGTAATTTCTCACAATAAAGATACGATCTGGATAAGTGCAATCTTAACGATAGGTCTGGCACTTGTACAGATACTGATAAATGCTATTACGTCGAGATTAGCTATAAAGATAGGTACAAAAGTCAGCAACGAAATTCGCAGTAATGTATATGAGCATATCGTCTATTCAAATTGGGAGGATATAAGTAAATATCATTCGGGTGATCTTCTTAACCGAATTGAAGGAGACGTAACAGCACTTTCAAGCAGTATAATCTCTTTTGTCCCTAATCTTCTCACCAGATTGACCCAGCTTATAGGATGCCTCGCTATTGTTCTTTATTATGACCCGATAATGGCATTGTTTGCTTTTATCAGTGTACCGTTTCTTGCAATGACATCAAAACTTTCGGCAAAGATGATGAGAAAGTACAATGAAGAAAGTCGTGAGATGAACGGTAAAATTCTGTCTTTTTACTCGGAATCAATTCAGAACATTCAGACCATCAAAGCATTCGGCATAACTAAACGTTATGTCACTCAGCTTAAAGACTATCTGCATAGTTACAGAAAGCTTCGCCTTGATCACAACAAGTTTTCTCTCGTTATGACGATAGGACTTTCCGTCATCGGTCTTGCCGTTGCTTATCTTTGCTATGGATGGGGCGTTTGGCAGCTGTGGAATGGAGCTATAACTTTCGGCACAATGACTCTCTTTTTACAGATTTCGGGTAAACTTACATCATCGTTTTCATCTGTCGTTTCGATGCTTCCGACATCAATTTCCATCGCAACTGCAGCAGGCAGAATTATGGCTATAACAGATTTGCCTGTTGAGGAATATGCTGATGATGATGAAGCTGAAGCTATGCAGAAAGAAGCCGGTTCGACAGGTATTCTACTTAAATGCGATAATGTTACCTGTTCATACAAAAACTCAAGTGAACTGGTTGTAAAGGACATTTCTTTCTGTGTAAATCCGGGTGAAACCATAGCTCTTATCGGTCCGTCCGGTGAAGGTAAGACTACTATTCTGCGTCTGATTCTGGGCCTCATGAGACCGCAAGAGGGTTCAATGACAATGTCTTTGAAAAACGGAAAATCGCTGAATATTTCTGAGAGTACAAGGCGGTTCTGTGCATATGTTCCGCAGGAAAATCATGTTTTTTCAGGTACAATTGCCGATAATCTCAGGATAGTTAAACCTGAAGCCGGAGACGAAGAACTGGTCATCGCATTGAAGGCAGCAGATGCCTGGGGTTTTGTCGAAAAATTACCATTGGGAATGGATACAGTCATCAATGAAAAGGGAGTAAATTTCTCAGAAGGTCAGATACAACGAATCTCTATCGCCAGAGCCTTGCTGAGAAATGCCCCGGTTCTGGTTATGGATGAAGCAACAAGTGCACTTGATGCAAAGACTGAAGAAACCGTTCTTGCAAATATAATGAAGTCTTATCCGAACAGAACCTGTGTTATAACAACGCACAGACCGAGTATGCTTCAATATTGCGACAGGGTATATCTTATAAACGAAGACGGAAGTCTTGCTCAGGTAGAAAACTGAATATTAATTTATGCCATAGTTGTACAGAAGGACAGCTATGGCGTTTGTCTTTTATTTGACTGAAAAAATTAAAAGAATATGTTCTTAATTAACGATTAATTGTTGATTTAATCATTGGTTTGTGGTATGATTTACACAGAAAATTGGGTTTTTGTGCGCTTTTTGAGGTGATGCTTATGTTTAGAGTAAAAGAAGGCTTTATTATAAGAGAAATAGGCAATCAGATAATGGCGGTACCTGTAGGAAAGCAGACCTCTGAAATCCATGGTATGATAGCTTTGAGTGAGAGTGGGAAGCTTTTGTGGGAAAGGCTTCAGAAAGGTGCCACGACTGAAGATTTGGTGACAGTTTTGCTTGAAAATTATGAAGTCGAAAAAGATGTAGCCGAAAAAGATGCCGAAAAATTTATTAAGACTTTGGCTGAACAAGGAGCTTTATTGTAATGTTTGAATGTGAAAGCTTTGGAGAAGGTTTTTTAGCTAAACTGAATCTTTGGGCAGTTGAACATTGTGTTCCTTTCAGTGCTACCTTTGAGTTGACTCCTTTTTGTAATTTCAGATGTCCGATGTGCTATGTAAGACTTGAAAAACATCAGGCAGAAAAGCAAGGGGAGATGCTCAGGTCTGATGATTGGCTTTCTATCGCAGAGCAACTCAGGGATATGGGGACGCTGAGAATTACTCTTACCGGTGGAGAAGTGTTTACTCATCCTCAGTTCTGGGAGATTTACGGTAAATTGAATCAGATGGGATTCTGGATATCTATTCTGTCTAACGGTTATCTGATTAATGATGAAGCGATGGAAAAATTCCGTTTTTACGGGATGCCGCACTCTGTTAAATTATCTGCATACGGAGCGAGTGATGAAACTTATGCAAGGGTATGCGGTGTCAAGAACGGATTTACAAACTTAAGTAATGCGATCAGGCTTTTAAGAGAAGCGGGAGTACCGACTACGATGAATGCAACTATCATCAGAGAAAATGCAGATGATCTGCAGTCAATATATCTTTTCGCTCATGAAAACAGGATTCCTTTTCAACATACAATAGCTGTCCTGAAATCCTCAAGAGGCTCGGAGAATACGATAGAATCGTCAAGGCTCGGCTTTATTGATTTTTCAAAAGAACTTACGCTTGATGATCTTGAAAAAAGCAGATATCCTGTTCCGGAAAATCCGTTTTCGTTGTGTGCAAGTTACAGAAAATCACTGTTTATAACATGGCACGGTCATTTTCAGCTCTGCTCGTTTCTGAGTGAACCTTTTGTCCGGTATTCGGGTGATGCTTCTGATAGTTTCAAAAGGCTTTATGAAAAGCTGAGTGATATGAAAAATCCTGCTGAATGTGAGGAATGCAGGTGGAAAGATTTTTGTCAACGATGTCCGGGTATCCTTTGTGCGGAGAGCGGTCATCCTGAAAAAACAGATAAGAGTTTTTGCGAAACAGCAAGGCAACTACGGTTGCTTTACGACAATAAAAAGAAGGGGATATGACTATGAAGAAAAAATATGTAGCTCCGGAAAGTAAGCTTATTGCCCTCAATCTCAATGAAAGTATTGCCATATCAGGTGGTGTTTCTGAGGTTGGCGGTATGGCGGTTCTGAAGTTCTATGCGAACCAGGACGGATGCAGAAAGCTGTATACTGAACGTGTTGCCGTTTCAGATCATCTTTTGGCGGGCGGCGATTTTTTAGATTATTATAACGACTTTATGGGTAAGGTTCAGGCACAGGGTGCTTTTGAAGCATACTTTATGTGCTTCAACGGTATGCAGAACGTATGATCGGTTTGGTTGATTTACCGGTTGAGTGGCAAGAGGACCGTCAGCAGTTTGTAGAGGATTTTGTAATACAGACAGAAGCAGAGCCTGTAATGAGACTCAGTTTTAATGACAGCTTTTCAGAATGTCATTCTGTTCAGTATGCAGATTGTGCTTCAGACCATTTCCTCAGAGGAGCTTTCGGAGATGTTCTGCTTGCAAACAGTGACTGGAGCGAAGCGGCATCTTTTTGTCTGCCGAAGTATGATAAGGATTACACTCTTGCACTCGCAGCACTTTGCTCGAGATTTTCGTATTTCAATACTTTGCTTGTACACTCGTCATTCATTATTTATCAGGGCAAGGGGATTGTTTTTACCGGAAGATCCGGAATAGGTAAAACAACTCAGGCTGAACTCTGGAATAAATACAAGGGTGCTGAAATCGTAAACGGAGATAAGACTTTTATTCGTGAAGTTGACGGCAGGTTCTTTGCTTACGGATTGCCGTGGAAAGGTTCTTCTGCGTATTGTCTTGATAAGAGTGCGGAGTTAGTCGGTATTGTTGTTCTGGATCAATCAGAAAAGAACAGGATCAGAAAGATTGGTGATCCCGTCGAAAGACTTTTGCCACATGTATTCTTTCCGCATTGGGATAATGTGTGTCTTGAGAAGACACTCGATACCTTTGACCTTCTTACTGAAAGTGTCCCTGTATGGTTGCTTGAATGCAGACCTGACGAAGAAGCTGTAAAAACAGTATGCGATGAAATATTTGGGTGAGTTATGGATAAGTTGAATTGTTCTGTGGCTGAAATATCAGAGCTTGTTGATGAGCTGATCAAAGAAAATGCAGTTTTGCCGGTCTATGTTTCAGGTAGCAGTATGAATCCTTTTCTTATCAGTAGACGGGATATAGTTTATCTGAAAAAAACTCATACAGACGAATTAAAAAAAGGACGAATTCTCCTTTTTCGCAGAAAAGACGGCTCGTTGGTTCTGCACAGAATTAAAAGTGTTTCAGAAGATTCAACTTTCGAGATGCTCGGCGATGCACAGAGCCAGTCTGAAAAAATAGATATGGTGCAGATTGTTGCGGTAGTCAGCGAAATTGAACGAAAAGGTAAAAGAAGAAGTACGGATTCAGCTTATTGGAAAACGATTGATGTGATATGGCGGTCACTTATCCCTTTCAGACCGTTCATAATGCGAATCTGGTTTAAAATAAGACGGATCAGAAGAAATAGATAAGCGGAGTTTGGGATATGGAGCAGGTAGCCGAGTTTATGACACAGCTTTTAAGAAGCGAAATCGCAGAAGAAGAGCTTTGTTGTGAAACTAAAATCACATTAACCGATAATTTTCTCGTGGATTTGCTCGTGTTGGCACGTAAGCATCAGGTTGCCCATATCGTTGCTTCAGCTTTATCAAATAACGGTTATCTTGAAAATTCACCACAGCAGAGTCAGTTTTTAAATGAGATATATACGGCTGTATACGCTCAGGAGAAGATGAATGAAGTTTTCAAAGAAGTCACTTCAGCTTTTGAAAAGCATGAAATACCGTATATCCCTCTTAAGGGTGCGGTAATCCGTGACTTGTATCCTCAGTCGTGGATGAGAACGAGCTGTGATATTGATATTCTCGTTAATGAAAAAGATATTATCAGAGCCGAAAAAGTGATTATGTCTTTGGAAGGCTATAATAAAACAGGTGACAGTAAGCACGACGTAGTTTTCAGATCCGAAAACGGAATCGTCCTTGAACTTCACTACAAATTGCTCGGGAACAAGAAATCTCCATTGTATATCAAAGAGCTTTCGAAAGTTTGGGAAACGGCAAAACCTGATCCTGAGAATAAGTACCGTTTCAATCTTGATGATGATATTTTTTACTATTATCACATAATGCATATGGCAAAACATTTCAGAATTGGCGGTTGCGGAATACGTCCGTTTATCGACCTTTGGTTTATTGAACAGACAAACTGTGACTTTTCAGGAGCAAAGAGACTTCTCCAAAAAGGAAATATTGACATTTTTGCAGAGAATGCTGTAAAGCTCAGCAAAGTCTGGTTTTCAGGTGAAGAACATAGCGATACGACTGCTGAAATGCAGGATTTTATAATAGAGGCTGGGGCATTCGGGTCCCATAAAACAAGGCTTATTTCAAATTCACAGCGTTCGGGTGGAAAGATCAGATTCGTTCTATCAAGAGTTTTTGTCCCGTACAACTATCTTAAAAGAGATTATCCGATCCTTGAAAAATACCCGTTTTTAACTCCTTGGTGCGAAATTTGCCGAATGTTTTCGTTTTTATTCGGAAAAAAGAAAAACTTTAAAGATAGATATATCGAAAACTTAAATAACGAAGCCGAAACTTCGACGGATGATTGGGGAACATTATTCCGTAATTTAGGTTTAAAGTGAAAATAATAATTAAGGATGATTATTGTGGAAAAGTTCAGCAAAAAAATATGGTTGGCAACTCCGACAATGCATGGAGAAGAGCTTAAATACATGACTGAGGCGTATGAGACCAACTGGATGTCTACAGTCGGAGCAAATATCAATGAGGTTGAGCGTATAGCGGCAGAAAAAGCAGGTAAAAAATACGCTGTCGGTCTTTCTTCGTGTACGGCAGCACTTCATCTTACTGTTAAGGCTGCGGGTGAAAAACTTTACGGAAGACCCGATATAAGCCACGGTGCTCTTGAAAACAAAAGAGTATTTTGTTCGGATATGACTTTTGCTGCAACTCTTAATCCTGTCGTTTATGAGGGAGGCATCCCTGTTTTCATAGATACAGAGGAAGATTCGTGGAATATGGATCCGGTTGCACTTGAAAAAGCATTTGAACTTTATCCTGATGTAAAGCTTGTTGTTTATGCAGAACTTTACGGTTTTCCGGGCAGAATAGATAAGATTAAGGAAATCTGTGAAAAGCACGGTGCACTTCTCATCGAAGATGCAGCTGAGGCAATGGGTGCTACTGTTGTCGGCAAGCAGTGCGGTTCATTCGGTGACTATTCCGCAATCAGCTATAACGGTAATAAGATAATTACCGGTTCAGCGGGAGGTTGCCTTCTTACAGATGATAAGGAAGTTGCAAATAAGGCAAGCAAATGGTCGACTCAGGCGAGAGAAAATGCTCCGTGGTATCAGCACGAAGAGGTAGGCTATAACTACCGTATGAGCAATGTCGTTGCAGGTGTTATCCGCGGTCAGTATAAGTATCTCGAAGAGCACATTGAACGTAAAAAGGCTGTCTATGAAAGATATCTTGAAGGATTCAAAGATCTTCCGGTTAAGATGAATCCGATTGCTGACGAAACTGAGCCGAATTATTGGCTTTCTGCAATGATTATCGATAAAGAATATATGTGTCCGCAGGTCAGGGATGATTCAAAGGCACTCTATGTCAAAGAAAAAGGTAAGACTTGTCCGACGGAGATTCTCGAAAAACTTGCAAGCTATAACGCTGAAGGCAGACCTATCTGGAAGCCGATGCATATGCAGCCTATGTACCGTATGCATGAGTTTGTTACGAGAAGCGGTTCATTGAGAGCGAAGACAAACGCTTACATCGAAGGTGACGTTTTTGATGTGAGTATGGATATATTTGAACGAGGCTTGTGTTTGCCGAGTGATATAAAAATGACAAAAGATGAGCAGGACACAATTATAGAGATAATCAGTAGCTGCTTTGAATGAGGTAGTTGAGGTATGTACGAAAAGTTTTTTAAAAGGGCTATAGACATTGTTCTTTCTTTCTTAGCTCTGGCAGTTCTTTCACCGGTGCTGTTAGTTTTAATGATTATCGGTGCGATAGCAATGCGGGGAAACCCTTTCTTTACGCAGGAGCGACCGGGCAGAATCAATAAAAAGACCGGCGAAGAAAGAATCTTTAAACTTGTCAAGTTCAGGACGATGAGTAATAAAAAGGATGAAAACGGTAATCTTTTGCCTGATGATAAGCGATTGACCGGATATGGCAGATTTCTTAGGAGCACATCACTCGATGAACTTCCGGAATTGTGGAACATCCTGAAAGGTGATATGTCCATAGTCGGTCCCAGACCGTTACTTATTAGTTACATACCGTATTACACAGAAACAGAAAGAATGAGACATAAGGTAAGGCCGGGTCTCACGGGACTTGCACAGGTCAACGGAAGAAATTTTGTCAGTTGGGATAATCGGTTGGCTTATGATGTGAAGTATGTCGAAAACATAACATTTTTTGCCGATATCAGGATAATTTTTATGACGGCATTTCAGTTTATTAAAAAACAGGATGTCGCAGTTGATACAAATAAAGTTGAACCCAATTTTGCTGCAGAAAGAAAGGCAAAAATGCAGGGTAGTCAAGGGGTAAGAGTATGAATATTTTAATTTTAAGTGTGGGTACAAGAAATAAAATTGTTCGCTATTTTAAGGAAAAAGTAGGAGAAAACGGAAAGGTAATCGTAACGGATATGAGCGAGTTTGCTCCCGCTGCTTATGAAGCAGATAAGTTTTATCAGGTTCCTAGAATTACCAGCGATGACTACATTAGTATAATTTTTGATATCTGTAAAAAAGAAGAGATCAACGGTTTGTTCACTCTCATTGATCCGGAACTTTCTCTGCTTGCACAGCATAAGGCTGAGTTTGACAGTCTCGGAGTGACAGTCATAGGATCATCATATGAGCTGTGTGAACGCGCTCTTGACAAAATGCAGATGTTTGATTGGCTTTACAGCAACGGATACAAATGTGCAAAGAGCTATACTGACAAAGAAAAGTTCTATGCGGATGTTGAGGCAGGTCTGATTACATATCCTGTTTTTGTGAAACCAGTTTGCGGAAGTGCAAGCATTTCAGTCGCTAAGGTTTATGACAAGCAGATGATTGAAAATCTTTTTGCTCACGATTCCGGTCTTATGATTCAGGAATACCTCAACGGACAGGAGATCGGTGCGGATGTTTATGTTGATATGATAAGCGGTGAGGTTGTTTCAATTTTTACAAAGAAAAAGCTTCTTATGCGAGCAGGTGAAACGGATAAAGCGGTTTCTTTTAAGGATGAAAAACTCTTTGAGCTTATCGAAAGATTTTCAAAAGAAAGCGGATGGCTCGGTCAGATCGATATCGATATTTTCGATGTTGACGGTGAGTACTATATTTCAGAAGTCAATCCTCGTTTTGGTGGTGGATATCCCCATGCTTATGAATGCGGATGTGACCATGTCACAATGATTCTCAATAATATCGAAGGCAAAGCAAACGAAAAGAAAATCGGATGCTATGAAGACGATGTTTATATGATGAAATATATTGAACTCAGCATAAGACGCGGTGAGGACTGTGTTGCTGATAAACTTTAATCCAGTTATTTTCTGATTGTCGCAAGCCGAAAGCTACGACGGAAACGGAGAGCCCATGAACGTTCTGCTTTTATCAATAGGAAATCTTAAAGATGTCCGTCAGCATGAAATTTATACAGATCTTCTGCGTGAATTCAGAGACCGTGGGCATACCGTATATGCTATCAGTACATATGAAAGAAGAGTAAACAAAGAGACTGAATTCAAAGAGGAACACGGTATCAAAATGCTCCGTGTGAAAATAGGAAACATAACTAAATGCGGAACGATTGAAAAAGGAATTTCGACAGTTACTCTTCAGTCGGCGTTTAAGAAGGCAATTAAAAAATATCTTTCAGATGTCGTTTTTGACCTTGTTCTTTATTCTACGCCCCCTATAACTTTATGTAATGTCGTAGAGTATATAAAGAAGCGTGACGGTGCACACACATACCTTATGCTTAAGGATATTTTTCCGCAAAACGCTCTTGACATAGGTATTCTTACTAAAAGTGGACCGAAGGGCGTCATTTACCGATATTTTAAGGCTAAAGAAAAGAAGCTTTACGAAATCTCGGATTCAATCGGTTGTATGTCGCCTGCAAATGTCAGATATCTTTTAGATCACAATCCCTGGCTCGATAAAAGCAAAGTAGGTCTTTGTCCTAATTGCATCGAGGTTCAGGATTTTGTTCTGAATAAAGAAGAAATAAACATTATGAGAGAAAAATACGGAATTCCTAAAGATAAGCGTGTATATGTTTACGGAGGTAATCTTGGTAAACCGCAGGGTGTTCCGTTTATTATTGAGTGTCTTAAAACTCAGATGAATAATGATGACGCATATTTTCTTATCGTAGGTGATGGTGCCGAATACAGCGCACTTGAACGATTTTTCAACGAAAACAAGTGCGAAAATATGCGATTGATGAAAACGATGCCAAAGGATGATTACGACCGGATGACTGCTGCATGCGATGTTGGTCTTATCTTCCTTGATTATAGATTTACGATACCTAATTATCCGAGCAGAATACTTGCCTATATGCAGACAGCGTTACCTGTTTTTGCCTGTACGGATGAGGCAACGGATATAGCACAGACGATAACAGAAGGCGGATTTGGCTGGTGGTGTCCGAGTAACTCGCCGAAGCATTTTGCGGAACTTATTGAAAAAATCAATGATGAACCTCTTGAAGAAATGAAAGAAAAGAGCTTCAGAGTATTAAAAGAACAGTTCGATGTTTCTACGGCATATGAACTTATTTTGGAAAGATACAACCGAAAGTGAGTAGTATGAATAAGTTAAGAATATTATTCTCGCAGTTATTTATAATGTTTTTTGGAAAAAGAACTCGTCTTATTGGGGATGAGCTCTTTAATAAGGTGTTGTTTTTTCTCAGAACGGGAAAAAGAGCCAACCTGAAAAATCCTGAAACTTTCAACGAAAATGTCCTTGCACGAAAGGTTTACTGCGATGAATATGCTCTTTCTTTTTATACTGATAAATACGAAGTAAGAAAATATATCGAAGAAAAGATAGGCAAAGAATATGTTGTCCCGGCACTTGGAGTATGGGGTTCGGTTGATGAAATAGATTTTTCAGCTTTGCCTGATAGCTTTGTTCTGAAGGCGACACACGGTTCAGGATGGAATGTTGTTGTAAAAGATAAAGCGTCTTTTAATCCTGAAAGAGATTGCGAAAAGCTGCAGAAATCACTCTCCTGCAATTATTATCATAAGAGTCGTGAAAAAAATTACAGAGATATAAGACCTGCAATTCTTTGTGAAAAATATGTAAGCACAAAAAATGAAAAAGGTCTTATTGATTTCAAGGTCTACTGTTTCTACGGTAAAGCAGGCTTTTTTGAAGTAACCTATACCATGAACGGTAAGATGCATCAGACATTGTTTTATCCCGATTTCAGTCTTGTCGGAATGCAGAACGGACGCGAAGAGGCGGAAATTGATTCAGATGTTTGTGAGAAAAAAGATAAAATCATTTCTCTTGCCGAAGTTCTTGCTTCTGAATTCGAATTTGTCAGGGTTGATTTTTACATAGCTGACGATAATATATTTTTCTCTGAGCTGACATTCCATTCGGGCGGAGGTATCAGACCGATAAAACCTGAACAGGTTGACAGAGATATGGGTAGCTTTTTCAAAAAGGGAGGTAAAGCAGAATGAAGGTTTGTATTTTGAGCCATTGCTTTTATCCCTCTAAGAAAAGGGGAGGTCCGACTGTCAGTATAACAAATATGGTGCAGAATCTTTCAGATAAATGCGATTTATCTGTGGTAACTATTATTTATGACAAGGATTCTGACAAACCTTACGATAGTGTTTCTGAAGGTAAAAACAGAATTTTCGATTCGGATGTTTATTATCTGTCTGAAAATAACGGCAAGGCTTTTTATTCTGCAATTTCTCAGATTCAGCCTGATGTTATTTATGTCAGCAGCCTTTTCAGTCATCAGTACAGTATTGCGGCTCTGAGATATGCGAAAAAGAATAAGTCGGTAAGGCTTATAATCGCTCCGAGAGGAGAGCTTATGCCTCTTGCACTAAAGAGAAAAGGCAGCATAAAAAAACTGTTTCTTTGTGCAGTCAAGATGCTCAAAACCAAAAATACGGAGTTTCATGTTACTTCTGATGAAGAAGAATTACACCTTAAAGAGTACTTTAAGAATAACCGTGTATGGAAGATAAAAAATCTGCCGAGTAAGGTTTCTGCCGGCAACGGCAATGCCGAAAAGTCAGAAGGTAATCTTAAAATCGCTATGGTGGGCAGAATTCACCCTATTAAAAATGTCGACTATGCAATTAATATCCTTGAAGGGATCAAGGGCGATGTAACTCTGGATATTTATGGTCCTGAAGAAGATCCGAAATATACAGAACTCTGTAAGGAAAATGCAGCAAATCTTCCCGAAAACATAAAAGTTAATTTTATGGGTCTCGTGGATCACGATTCTGTCGGTACTGAGCTTAAAAAGCATCACGTTTTCCTTTCACCGACACAAAGTGAGAATTACGGTCATTCGATTATTGAGAGTCTGCTTTGCGGTATTCCGACTGTAATCAGCACAGGTACACCATGGAGGAATCTTGAAAATAGTTTAGCGGGATACGATATCGATCTTTCAGATAATGAGATGTTTGTAAAAGCTCTGCAAAGCTTTGTCGATATGGATGATAAAACCTATCGCAAATGGTCTGCAGGAGCAAGTAAGTATATAGAATCAGGACTTGCGGTTGAAGAAACTGTAAAAAGCTACGTTGAAATGTTTGAGAAAAAGTGAGTAATTTATGAAAATCCTTTATATCGGTACAGTCAGCGAAAATAATGAATATGAAAGAATCCTTAAGGAGAGTCGCGTGAAAGCATCAGCGGCTCCGCAGACTTTTGAAACTGCGTTTGTAAAGGGATTTATAGAAAACGGTGTCGATGTTGATGATATTCAGTTTCTTTCGTGTCCGATGATAGCATCGTATCCGGGAAGCAAAATGCTTTTCTGGGGGGCTAAAAAGCAGAAGCTTCTTGAAACCTATGACGTGACGTGGGTACCGACTGTCAATGTTCAGGGTGTCAAAATGACGACACAGGAAGTTTTTTCGAAAAAACTTATTGAAAATTGGTTTAAGGAGAACGAAGAGACGAAAGAGAAATGTGTTCTTCTTTATTCCTTATACAAGCCTGTTCTTAAAAACGTCCTTTCTCTTTGTAAAAAATACGGTTGCAAGTGTTTTTCTTTTGTTCCTGATCTGCCAAAGCATATGTATCTCAACAAAAGAGGAATAAGAGCTGTCATAGCAAGTCGTTATGTCAGAAAGGCTGTAGCTATGCAGGATAAGCTTGACGGTTATATTTATCTTACGGAAGCTATGAAGGATGAAATTGCACCTGAAAAGCCATATATCGTCGTTGAGGGAATTGCTGATGATTCAGGTTCTGCTCCTGCTCAGGTGTCGAGAAAGAATAACGTGATTATGTATGCAGGTGCGATATCTGCAAGATATGGATTTCAGAATCTTATTGAAGCGTTTTCTTCACTTAGCGGTGATTATGAACTTCACATTTACGGTTACGGTGATTATGCCGCTGAGCTCGAAGAAAAAGCCAAAAAAGATACACGTATAAAGTATTTCGGCAGAAGACCAAGAGCGGAGATTGTTGAAAAAGAAAAAGAAGCAGCTCTTCTTGTCAATGTCAGAAATCCTGATGACGAGTTTACAAAGTTTTCTTTTCCGTCAAAAACGATGGAATATATGTTGTCGGGTACACCGCTTCTTACTTCTCGTTTGCCAGGAATACCTGAAGTGTATTTTGATCATTGTCTTTCAATTAAGGATAATGAGCCCGAAAGTATAAAATCAGCACTTGAAGCGTTTTTTGCCTTGGATGAAGACGATAGAGAAGCAATAGGAAACGGTGCACATGAATTTATAAAAAATGAAAAAAATCAAAAGGTTCAGGCCGAAAAAGTACTGAACTTTTTAAAAAGATTTTCAGAGTAAAAGTATAGCAGGAGGTTTCATCTGTGAACAAATTGTCGAAACCTAAACTGAATACAGATCCGATCAATATCTTTATCTGCGGGTTGCTGATACTGACCTTGATTATGAAGCTTATGGAAAGCTTCAGCTTTTTACCGACGCAGTATGTGACATATGCTCTGTACGGTGCTTTATGGTTGTGTTTGGGGTTGCATACTTTGAGTAATTTCAACACCGTTTTTTATATAACGTTGATTGTAGGTTCGATAACCCTGTTTTTATGCACGATGGAGTCGATGATATTTCCGGCAAATGATAAGTATATCTGGGGCTTCAATGTGATGAGCCTTATAACGTTTTTGCCGCATAATCTTTTTACGGCAATGATGTTTGTGGTGCCTGGCCTTTTAGTCCGCGATTATGAGGATTTTGTCGATACCTTGCATTCGTTTACGCGTGTAGGTGTTGTAATAGGTGCGTTGGCATATGCTTCGTATATGTTATTTGGAAAAGAACTCTATTACGACGATATGAATTTTGCATATACGATGTGTATTATGGTCTGCACTCTCATCGCAACGAGTCAGAAACGAGATTCATGGTTTATAGCTGTAGGATTCTTTTGTCTGTTCATTGCCGGAACAAGGGGACCGCTTGTCTGTACTATTGCGGCTATGATTTTAAATGTCATTCTTAATTACAGAGGAAGAAAGACTTTTGTTTTTATTTTCCTTGGTATAGTTGCCATTGTACTTGTACAGACGAATATTCTGGCGACCTTGCTTAATCTTCTTGCAAGTATTCTCTCATCAATCGGAATAACGAATCTTCGTATCATTGACTTCTATAATGAGGGTAATATAGCTGATACCAGTGGTCGTAACGATCTTCAGTATGCTATTACGGAAGCTATTTCTCAAAGACCGTTCAGAGGTTACGGTGTCGGTTATGACAGAATGCTTCTTGAAGGATCGTATGTACACAATATTATTCTTGAAACAGTTGTATCGTTCGGAGTTCTGTTTGGTGGTCTTTTCGTTGTCTCAGTTGCGATAGTGATAATCAGAAATCTTTTTTCAAAGAACAGATCGCTTAGAATAATTGCATTTATATTTTTCACATCCATCATTCTGAAAATGTTTTTCTCAACGAGTATTCTTAACTGCCGAGAGTTTTCAATGTTTTTAGGTCTTTGTATCGGTGGAATTTTAAAAGAAAGAAAAGACAGAAAAGCTGTGAAACCAATTCAGACGGATTTCTGAAAATAAAATAAGAAGAGAGTTTTTGTTTTGAAAAACACATTAAAAAGAATTTTACTTAAATTTAAATACGGCAAGTTAAATGTAAGGTTTGCGAAAAATTCTGTAGTTGCAGTATCTTCTGATTTTGAAGGATGCAACAGAGTCGGAAAAAACAGTCGTTTCTCCGGTAAGATGGGCTATGCATCTTATATCGGTGAGGATTGTGTAATAAATGCCAAAATCGGCAAATTCTGCAGTATCGCCTCAGGTGTCAGAACAGTCAGAGGTAATCATCCGTCAAAAGATTGGGTATCCACTCATCCTGCATTTTTTTCACCGAATATGCAGTGTGGAATGACCTATTCAAATGAGCAAAGATTTGAAGAACTCAAAGCACCTATCGAAATCGGAAATGACGTATGGATAGGTGATTCTGTTCTTATTATGGACGGAGTACAAATAGGTGATGGTGCTATTATAGCGGCTGGAGCAGTTGTAACGAAAGATGTGCCTGCCTACGCTATCGTCGGAGGCGTGCCTGCAAAACTTATAAGATACAGATTCAAAGAAGATGAAATTGAATATCTTCTTAACCTTAAATGGTGGGATAAACCTCAAAATTGGATAAAAGAAAATGCGGAAAAGTTTTCTGATATCAGCAGTTTTGCGAAGCAGATAAAATAATTGTTAAATCCGTTGAATGAACGGCAGAATGGAGATTGCAAATGAAGGTTTGTGATGTTGTTTTAAATTCGGTGTGGTATGATCCTCGTGTACGTAAGCAGATTGCAGAGTATTTACGTCAGGGCGAGGATGTTACCGTAGTCGGTATGAAATGCCCCCGATACGATGAGGAAAAAGTCGCTCTCGTTCCTTGCAAAACTGTTATAGCTGAAATTGACCGTAGCTTTGACGGCAAGCAAAAGAGTATAATCAGAAAGCTTAAAAGAGAGAGTCTTAAGACTAAGGCTGTCAGAGATGCAATAATTGCTGAAAATCCGGATGTAATTCATGCTAACGACCTCAATGCATTGATACCTGCTTATGAGGCAGCGAAAAAGCTTGGCTGTGTACTTATATATGATTCTCACGAAATAAATGTTGAAAATTTCACAGGTCAGCGTAAAGCTGTTTTTGCACAATATATGCGTTATAAGGAAGCTAAACTAGTCAAAAAGATTGATAAAATGGTCTGCGTCAGTAACGCTGCTGCAGAGTATTTTAAAGATGAATATAATATTGAAAAGCCGATGGTTGTTACAAACTGTTCTTTGAAATCAGAACAGTGTATTTCAAATGTTAAAAATCCAGGTTTTGAAATACTTAATCACGGTCAGTTCTATGAAGGCCGCGGATACGATATTATGGCTGAGGCTATTCCTCTTCTCAAGGATTATCCCGAAGTTAAACTTGCAGTTCGCGGATTCGGTAAGCTTGAAGAGTCTCTTCGCAACCGTGTTTCAGAGCTTCAGGGAGAAAACTTTATTTTCTATCCAAAGGTACTCGTTCAGGAGCTTATACCCGAAGCGTCAAAGTCTATGGTTGGTGTAGCAATAACGGAAGCGATCTGCCTTAATTTTAAGCTTTCAGTTTCAAATAAACTTTTTGAATATGCATCGGCAGGACTTCCGGTCATTATGTCCGATATACCTGAACATAGATATCTTAATGATAAATATCAGTTCGGCGTTATTATTCCTGAAAATACACCTGAAGCTTTTGCCGAAGCTGTAATCAGGCTTTATACAGATAAAGATTTTTATAATAAATGCGCTGAAAACGCAAAGAAACTTTCAGATGAAGTCAACTGGGAAAACGAATTCAGCAAATTGATACATTTCGAAAGGGAATGCTGTCGAGGTAACAAATAATGGCAAAAAGTGAAGTGAAATGGGGCGCATTACTATCATATGTGCTCATAGCTCTCAATTCAATATACGGTCTTATCATAATGCCGTTTGTTCTCGGAGCTATCGGTGAAAGTGAATATGGAGTATACAAGACTATTGGTGCTATGACAGCTACTATTTCTGTTATGGAGCTCGGTCTTGGCGGCACTATGCAGAAGTATATTGCCCAATACAAAGCCCAGAAGGAAGAAAAAAAGGCTTACAATTATTCGGCTATGTGCATAATTCAGGCTGTCGTTATGGCTTTGGCAATGGCTGTTGTAGGATTTTGTCTTTTCTTCACTCTTGAACCTGTCTACGGAAATACGTTTACGGCACATGAAATGTCCAGAGCGAAGCAGGTTTATCTGGTTCTTGTTTGTTATGTTGTTTTTCACATTTTTGAAAATGTGCTGTTTGGTATCATTTCGGGATACAACCGTTTTATTTTTACCAACAGTGTAAAATTGACAACGCTTATCTCAAAGATTCTTATTTATCTTATAATACTTCCGATATTCAAAAATTCCGTTGCTATTGTTCTTACAATGCTTGTTCTTGAGTTTGTGATAATAGCCGCAGAATGTGTTTATATAAAGTTTGTCTTAAAGCATAAAGTAAAGCTTTATTCATGGGATAAGGCGGTATTTAAAGAAACATTCATATATACGATTCTTTTATTCGTTCAGTCTCTTATAATACAGTTCAACGGTAATGTTGATAATATGGTAATAGGTGCCGTGATAGGTACTTCGGCTGTTACGGTTTACTCTTTTGCAATTCAGATTTTCAATATGTATGAGCAGTGTGCAACCTCTGTTTCGGGTGTTATTCTGCCGAGTGTGACAAAGGTGGTTTTCAGCGGAGCAGAGCCCAAAGAACTCGAAAATCTTGTTGTTAAATACGGCAGGGCACAGTGGGCGATATTGGGTGCGGCTCTGGGCGGCTTTATCTGCCTTGGTAAAGAGTTTTTCTCTCTTTGGTTGGGCAATGGCTTTGAAGATTGCTACTATTTAGCGCTTATACTTATGGTGCCCGTAACATTCCCACTTATAGTCAATACCTGCCTCGCTATCCTGAAAGCGAAAAATCTTCTGCTTTTCAGAACGATAGCCCTTGCCTATTCGGCTGTGATCAATGTAGTTTTCACAATTATCGGAACAAAGCTCTGGGGTTTTTATGCTGCGGCCGCAGGCACGGCAATAAGTACTGTTATAGGCAGTGTTCTGTCGCTTAATATTTATTATCAGATTAAGCTTAAGATGAATATGCTCAGAGTGTACTTCCGTATTATGCACAAGATTGCTCTTTGCATAGCAATTCCGACTGTCATATGTTTTGTACTGAATCCGTATTTTAACGGATCTTGGCTTGACTTTGTTGCAAAAGCTGCTGTTTTTGTTTTGATTTACGGAGTACTTATGCTCTTGTTCGGTCTTAATGAAAATGAAAAACCAAAGTTTTTGAGGAGGAAGCGTGTATGAAGATAGGTATACTTACATTCCATCAGAGCGTCAATAACGGCGCAGTTATGCAGGCTTATTCACTCTCAAAAAGATTAAAGAAGGAATATCCCGAAGCTGTGGTAGAGATAATTGACTACCGCCGTGAAAGTGTTGATAGTTCCTATGCTTTTTCGTTAGCGAGATATCTCAAAGCTCCTTCGATTAAGATTTTCATTAAGAAAGCTCTTATTTTGCTGGGAGACCCGATGCGTTTAAAACGCCTGAAAATAAGAACGAAGGTTTTTGAGGAATGCATTGAAAAGCTTCCTCTTTCTGGGAAAACCATCATAAGCGACGGCACAGGTGAACTCTATGAGTTTATCGAAAGTAACTACGATGTTCTTGTTGTCGGCAGTGATGCTGTCTGGAATTATGTGACAAGAGGTTTTCCGAATGCTTATTTTGCCTCCGCAGATCTTAAAGTAAAAAAACTCAGTTATGCTGCAAGCTGCTACGGCATGGATTATCTTAAAATTTCTGACGAAGAAAAGAAAGAAGTAAGTAAAATCTTTTCAAACTTCGATTTTATCGGTGTAAGAGATGACGCTACCGAGAGCTTTGTAAAGTGGACAGGGTGCGATACAAAACCGTATCATACTTGTGATCCGACGGCTTTTCTTGATGTGGATGATCTTCCTGTCGATGTTTCTCTTCTTGAGAAAAAGCTCAGTCAGAGAGGCTTTGATTTCAGTAAACCTTCGATAGGCGTTATGGGTCCTGATGAAATGATACCAATGGTTAGAAAGCTTTACGGTGATAAATATCAGCTTGTTTCGCTTTATAACTATATAAAAGGTGCAGATGTTAATCTCTACGACCTTGAGCCGTATGAATGGGCATATGTGTTCAGATATTTCAAGCTGACGTTTACAACGTTTTTTCACGGAACACTTTTGTCTCTCCGAAACGGTGTGCCTCTTATATGCATCGATCTTAATACTGAATTTGGAAAAAAGCACACTCCGAAGACCCTGGACGTCTTAAGGCGTGTAGGCTTTGAAGACTGGTATTTCAGTACAGACTATAAGTCAAAGAATTTTGATGAAATAAAAGCTAAGGCTGATGAATTGTTAGCAGGTGATTACCACGATGCTATCATATCGGCTATGGATAAAGAAGCTGAATCTTTTGAGTTTTTCAATAATGCATTGAAAGCTATTGCAGGAAAGGATGAGCAAAAATGATTAACGTAATAGGACTTGGATATATCGGACTTCCGACGGCTCTTATGCTTGCATCGCACGGTGTTGAGATTATCGGAACTGATTATAACGAAGAGCTTGTAGCTACTCTTAATGCAGGCAGGACTACATTTAAAGAAAAGGGGCTTGATGAGCTTTTCAGCGATGCTCTCAACGCAGGAATCAAGTTTTCGACTGAGTATCAGGTGACCGATACATACATTGTTTCTGTTCCGACACCTTATGATAAATTTTCAAAGAAGGTTGATCCGTGTTACCTTATTTCCGCTGTCAAGAGCGTTATGGAAGTTTGCCCGAAGGGGGCAACGGTTGTAATTGAATCAACAGTTTCACCGGGAACGATAGATAAATACATCAGACCTGTTATCGAAGCAAACGATTTTGTTATAGGTCAGGATATAAATCTTGTTCATGCTCCCGAAAGAATTATTCCGGGTAATATGGTATATGAGCTTCTTCACAATGACCGTACTATCGGTGCTGACGATAAAGCGATAGGCGAGAAGGTCAAGGAAATGTATGCTACTTTCTGTCAGGGTGAGATTGTTGTAACAGATATCCGTACAGCTGAAATGACAAAAGTCGTTGAAAATACATTCCGTGCAGTTAACATTGCATTCGCTAACGAGCTTGCAAAAATCTGCCGTCATGATAATATGGACGTTTATGAGATCATCAGAATCTGCAATATGCATCCACGTGTAAATATTCTTCAGCCGGGTCCCGGTGTTGGCGGTCATTGTATCTCTGTTGATCCGTGGTTTCTTGTCGGTGATTATCCGAGCCTTGCAAAGGTCATTGATGAATCAATGAAGACAAATGACGGAATGCCTGATTTTGTACTTAACCGTATATATGAAATTATGCAGGAAAACGGCATTGCAGATGTTTCGCGTGTAGGTCTTTATGGTCTTACTTATAAAGAAAATGTCGATGATATGAGAGAGTCTCCGACACTTCAGCTTCTTGAGAGTCAGGCACGTCATCTCGCTGCACCTCTTAAGGTTTATGATCCGTTTATTACAGACGATGTTGTTGAAAATCAGTATCACAGTCTTGAGAGTTTCCTTGAGGATACTGACCTCGTTGTTATTATGGTTAAGCACAATGAAATCAAAGCTAATATGGATAAACTTAACGATAAAATTGTTCTCGACTGCCATAATATCTGTGATTTACCGGGAGTTTATCACATCTGATCTCCCTGAGTTTTAAGAGAGGTAAAGGACGATTATGAGAAAAGTTATGCTTGTTTTCGGTACAAGACCCGAGGCAATTAAAATGTGCCCCCTTGTAAACGAACTTAAAGCGAGAAAAAATATAGAAACGGTTGTGTGTGTGACGGGTCAGCACCGTCAGATGCTTGATCAGGTGCTGGATGCGTTCGACGTTGTACCCGATTATGATCTTTCGATAATGAAAGCAGGACAGACCCTTTTTGATATCACAACTAATATTCTTAATAAAATAGGCAATGTACTTGATGAGGTGAAGCCGGATGTGGTGCTTGTCCACGGAGATACTTCGACCACGTTTGTAACTGCACTTGCTTGTTTTTATAAGCAGGTACCTGTCGGTCATGTCGAAGCGGGTCTTCGGACATATAACATTTACTCTCCGTATCCGGAAGAGTTTAACCGCCAGGCAGTAGGTATCGTCGCTAAGTACAATTTTTCTCCGACCGAGCTTTCAAAGCAGAATCTCCTTAATGAGGGAAAAGACTCCTCGACTATTTTTGTCACGGGAAATACTGCGATTGATGCTCTTAAAACAACTGTCAGAGAAGATTATAGCCATCCTGAACTCGAATGGGCAAACGACAGTCGTCTTATAATTATCACAGCGCACAGAAGAGAAAATCTCGGTGAACCTATGCATCATATGTTCCGTGCAATCCGCAGAATTATGGACGAGCATCCCGATGTTAAGGCTATTTATCCTATTCATATGAATCCGGTTGTTCGTGCCGCTGCCGATGAAGAGCTTGGCGGATGCGACAGAATTCATATCATTGAGCCTCTCGAAGTCCTTGATTTTCATAATTTCCTTGCTCGCAGTTACCTGATTCTTACAGATAGCGGCGGAATCCAGGAAGAGGCACCGTCTCTCGGTAAGCCCGTTCTTGTTATGAGGGATACTACCGAGCGTCCTGAAGGCATTAAGGCGGGAACGCTGAAGCTTGTCGGTACTGATGAGGAAGTTATCTATAAAAACTTCAAAGAGCTTCTTGAAAATAAAGAAGCGTATGATGCGATGTCGCACGCAAGCAACCCGTACGGTGACGGATTTGCATGTAAACGAATTGCTGATATATTGGAGGATGAATGATTATGTCATTGTATAATGCAATTATCAATAAAGAAGAAAAATTGTCTCTTGTAGGTCTTGGTTATGTAGGTATGCCTATTGCCGTAGCATTTGCTAAAAAAGGTGTTGACGTTATCGGCTTTGACCTCAGTGAAGCAAAAATCGAGCTTTACAAAAACGGTAAAGATCCAACAAAAGAAGTCGGCGATGATGCAATTAAAGACACTACTGTTTACTTTACTTCTGATGAAAAAGATTTGCAGAAGGCGAAGTTTCATATCGTAGCCGTACCGACACCTGTCAATACAGATCATACCCCCGATCTTACCCCTGTTATAAGTGCGAGTGAAATTGTCGGTCGCAATCTCGTTAAGGGTTCGATCGTTGTCTATGAATCGACGGTTTATCCCGGTGTAACCGAGGATGTTTGTATACCTATTCTTGAAAAAGAGTCAGGTCTTGAATGTGGAGTTGACTTTAAAGTAGGGTATTCACCGGAGAGAATCAACCCCGGTGATAAAGTGCACAGGCTTGAAAATATCCGTAAAATTGTTTCAGGTATGGATGCTGAATCACTTAAAGAAATAAAGAATGTGTATGATCTCGTTATCGAGGTCGGTACATATCCTGTTTCAAATATCAAAACGGCAGAAGCTGTTAAGGTAGTTGAAAACAGTCAGAGAGATATAAATATTGCCTTTATGAACGAGCTTGCGATGGTGTTTGACCGTATGGGTATTGACACGAACGAGGTTGTAGACGGAATGAATACAAAGTGGAATGCTCTCGGTTTCCGTCCGGGTCTTGTAGGCGGTCATTGCATCGGCGTTGATCCTTATTATTTTACTTATCAGGCAGAAAAGCTTGGCTATCACAGCCAGATTATTCTCAACGGTAGAATTGTCAATGATGGTATGGGTCAGTTCGTCGCTGATGCCGCAATCAAAAATATGATTGCTGTCGGTCAGGCTCCTAAAAAGTCAAAAGTCGTAATTCTCGGTCTTACCTTCAAAGAGAATTGTCCCGACACGAGAAACAGCAAGGTTGAGGATATCATCAAACGCCTTAATGAGTACGGTGTAGAGCCGATAGTTTCAGATCCGTGGGCAAGCGAACGTGACGCTATGCTTGAATACGGAGTTACTCTTACTCCTTTTGAAGATATAAAAGATGCTGATTGCGTTATCGTCGCAGTAGCACATAATGAATTCAAGACTCTTAGTCTTGACGAGATAAAGTCTCTTTACAGAGATTGTCAGGATTCGGAGAAGGTTCTTGTTGATGTAAAAGGAATCTACGATATTACTGAATTCAATGCAAGCGGAATGAAATACTGGAGGCTGTAATTATGTCACTTTTCAAAGATAAAACTTTGTTGATAACCGGAGGAACGGGTTCGTTCGGTAACGCTGTTCTCAACCGTTTCCTTCGTACTGATATAGGTGAAATCCGTGTTTTTTCAAGAGACGAGAAAAAGCAGGATGATATGCGCCATGAGTTTCAGGTAAAGATGCCTGACGTGGCTGATAAAATCAAGTTTTATATAGGCGATGTACGTGATCTTGCTTCTGTCAAGAATGCAATGCACGGTGTAGACTATATTTTCCATGCAGCAGCTCTCAAACAAGTTCCGTCTTGTGAATTCTTCCCGATTGAGGCTGTCAAGACGAATGTTCTCGGTACAGAAAATGTTCTCATTGCTGCGATTGAAGCGGGCGTAGAAAACGTTGTCTGCCTTTCAACTGACAAAGCGGCATATCCCGTAAACGCAATGGGTACTTCTAAGGCAATGATGGAAAAGGTCATAGTTGCAAAAGCACGAACAACTAAGAAAACAAAAATCTGCTGTACCCGTTATGGAAATGTTATGTGCTCAAGAGGTTCTGTAATTCCCTTGTGGATTGATCAGATCAGAAACGGTCACCCCATCACAGTGACAGATCCTCGTATGACTCGTTTCATAATGTCACTTGAGGAAGCTGTCGACCTTGTCCTGTTTGCATTTGAATATGGCGAACCGGGTGATATCCTTGTTCAGAAGGCACCTGCCTGTACGATTCAGACTCAGGCAGAAGCTGTATGTGAACTCTTCGGTGGAAACAAGGATGATATAAAGATTATTGGTATCCGTCACGGTGAAAAAATGTACGAAACTCTTCTTACTAATGAGGAGTGTGCAGTTGCCATAGATATGGGCGAGTTTTACAGAGTTCCTTGCGATAATAGGGGACTTAATTATGATAAGTATTTCAGCGAGGGCGATGCAAACCGTAACGTTCTTACTGAGTTTGATTCAAACAACACTCAACTTCTTACAGTTGAGGAAACAAAGGCCAAGATAGCCGATCTCGATTATATCAAAAACGAGCTTGCCAAGGAGGCAAAGTAAGTATGAATATACTTGTAACGGGTGCTGAAGGTTTTGTCGGAAAAAACCTTTGTGCAAGTCTTAAAAATATCCGTGACGGAAAAGACAGAACACGTCCGGGAATTAAGATTGAAGAAATATTTGAATACGATGTCAATACAAAACCTGAACTTCTTGACGAATATTGCCGCAAGGCAGATTTTGTCTTTAATCTGGCGGGAGTAAATCGTCCGCAGAATCCTGATGAGTTTATGCAGGGGAATTTCGGCTTCGCATCAACGCTTCTTGACACACTCAAAAAGTATAATAATGCTTGTTCTGTTATGATTTCATCTTCGATTCAGGCGACCTGCATCGGACGGTATGACAGTGATTACGGCAGAAGCAAGAAGGCGGGCGAAGAGCTTGTTTTCAGCTATGCTGAAGAAACGGGTGCTAAAGTTTTTGTCTACCGTTTTCCGAATCTTTTCGGTAAATGGTGCCGACCGAATTACAATAGTGCCGTAGCTACATTTTGTAACAATATAGCAAATGATCTTCCTATAACAGTCAGTGACAGAAATGTTCAGCTGGAGCTTCTTTATATTGATGATCTGGTTGTTGAAATGCTTGATGCACTTGAAAATAAGGAGCATCACTGTGAATTTGACGGAATTGAGACGGTTTTAGCAGAAAACGGCAAGTATTGTGCTGTTCCCGTTACGCATAAAGTGACCCTCGGAGAAATCGTAGATTTGCTTGAGACTTTTAATGATCAGTCCAAAACTCTTGTTATGCCTGAGATTCCCGATAACTCATTTGCTAAGAAGCTTTACAGCACATTTTTATCTTATCTACCGAAAGAAAAAGTCTCATTTCCACTTAAAATGAATGTGGATGACAGGGGAAGCTTTACAGAGCTTCTCAAGACTGAAAAGTGCGGTCAGTTCTCAGTGAATATTTCAAAACCCGGAATAACAAAAGGTCAGCATTGGCACCATTCAAAGTGGGAGTTTTTCATTGTTGTAAGTGGTCACGGTCTTATTCAGGAAAGAAAGATCGGAACTGATGAAGTTATCAACTTTGAAGTGAGCGGAGGTAAAATCGAAGCTATACATATGCTTCCGGGTTATACGCATAATATAATCAATCTTTCACAGACAGAAAATCTTGTTACGGTGATGTGGGCAAATGAACAGTTTGATCCGAACCATCCCGATACATTTTTTGAAATCGTTGAATGATCAGCTATGATGAGAGGTTTTCTATATGGATATTAAACTTGATTACAGTGATGTAAAATTTCAGGATAACGGAAAGCTTAAGCTTCTCATAATCGTGGGAACCAGACCTGAAATTATCCGTCTTGCTGCGGTTATAAATAAGTGCCGCAAATATTTTGATACAATTCTTGCCCATACAGGACAGAATTATGATTACAATCTCAACGGCGTTTTCTTCAGAGATCTGAAACTTGCTGATCCTGAAGTGTATATGGATGCAGTCGGTGATGACCTTGGGGCAACCGTTGGTAATATTATTAATTGCTCATATAAGCTGATGAATCAGATAAAGCCGGATGCACTTCTTATTCTCGGTGATACAAACTCCTGTCTTTCTGCTATTGCTGCAAAAAGACTCCATATTCCTATTTTTCATATGGAAGCAGGAAACAGATGCAAGGATGAGTGTCTTCCGGAAGAGACAAACCGTCGGATAGTTGATATTATTTCTGATGTTAATCTGGCTTACAGTGAACACGCACGTAAGTATCTTCACGAGTGCGGACTGCCTAAAGAACGTACTTATGTTACAGGTTCTCCTATGGCTGAAGTGCTTCATCAGAATCTTGCAGAGATTGAGGAAAGCGATGTGCTTGAGCGTCTTGGCCTTGAAGAGAAAAAGTACATCCTTCTTTCTGCACACAGAGAAGAAAACATTGATACTGAAAAGAATTTCCTCAGCTTGTTTACTGCAATCAATAAATTAGCTGAACAATATGATATGCCGATTCTTTATTCCTGTCACCCGAGAAGCCGTAATCGCCTTGAAAAAAGCGGTTTCGTGCTTGATAAGCGAGTTATTCGCAACGATCCGCTCGGTTTCCATGATTACAACAAGCTTCAGATGAATGCATATGCTGTTGTATCAGACAGCGGCACTCTTCCTGAAGAGTCCAGTTTCTTTACAAGTATCGGTAAACCCTTTCCTGCAGTGTGCATAAGAACATCAACGGAACGTCCCGAAGCACTCGATAAGGCTTGCTTTGTTCTTGCAGGTATAGATGAAAAGAGCCTGTTGCAGGCAGTAACGACTGCGGTTGATATGAATGATAGTGATGATATCGGAATACCCGTTCCTGACTACGTTGAAGAGAATGTAAGTACAAAAGTTGTAAAGATCATTCAGTCATATACGGGTGTTGTAAATAAAATGGTGTGGAGAAAGTTTTAATCATCTATTTTACATTGAAGGATATTTGAAATGAACTCAGTTGAATTTTTTGAACAAATATATAAAAAAGCTCCACAGAATACGGTTTTCTCTCCGTACCGTATCTGTCCTATAGGTGCACACAGCGATCACCAGCTTGGTAAAATCACGGGTTTTGCCATAAATAAGGGTATTCACATCGCTTACGGACCGAAGGAAAACGGTGTGGTTGAAATTCAGTCCTTACAGTTTGACAAACGTGCTCAGTGGCACGTTGAGGTTACTCCCACCACCAAGCAGAATGACTGGGCAGACCACCTCAGAGGGGCAACTATCGCATTGCATAAACGCTATCCGTTACGTCGAGGTCTGTGTGCCGTTATCGACGGTGAACTTCCTATTGGCGGTTTATCATCTTCCGCTGCAGTTATAATTACGTTTATATCTGCACTTTGTGCTATGAACGGAATTACTCTGACGGCAAGTGAGATTATTTCAATTTCACAAGAAGCGGAAAATGAGTATGTCGGAGTGTCGTGCGGTAAACTGGATCAGTCGTGTGAAGTGTATTGCAGAAAAAATAATCTGCTTTATATGGATCTCAGGGATGACAGCTATGAGTTGATACCTGAACACCCTTGTATGAAACCGTATAAGATTGCGATATTTTTCAGCGGCATTGAACGCAGCCTTGCAGGTTCAGCTTTCAATATGCGTGTCGATGAGTGTCGCAGTGCGGCTTATGCACTCAAGGCATATGAAGGGTTGGATTACGGAAAGTTTGAAGAAACAAATCTTCGCGATGTTCCATATGAGGTTTATCTGAAGCACAAGGAAAAGCTCCCTGAAAGCTGGGCTAAACGTGCTGAACATTGGTATACTGAATTTTTCAGAGTTCAGCAGGGTGTGGAAGCCTGGAGAAAAGGTGATATAGAGGAATTCGGCAGACTTTCGTTTGAAAGCGGCAAGTCCTCAATTTATAACTGGGAGACGGGTTCACCTGAATTAAAAGAGCTTTATGAAATTATGACTCGTACTCAGGGCATTTACGGTGGCAGATTTTCAGGTGCAGGGTTTAAAGGGTGCTGTATGGCATTGATTGATCCGGCATACGAAGAGAGCATTCTGGAAACTGTTGAACGTGAGTATCTCAAGAAGTTCCCTGAACTTAAAGGAAAATACTCTGCACATATCTGCGAAAGTGCAGACGGCATACAGCTTGATTAAGGGGGATTTTTATGAAATGTCTTATCCTTGCGGCAGGATATGCCACAAGACTTTATCCTTTGACAGAAAATTTTCCTAAACCGCTTTTAAAGGTGGGCGACAAAACTATACTTGACTGGCTTGTAGACGATATTGACGAATCCGGAAAGGTCGATGAGTATATAGTTATCTCTAATCATAAGTTTGCACACCATTTCATTGAGTGGGCGAAAAGCAAAGAGCAGAATATTACTGTAGTTGATGACGGTACAGATTCTAACGAAACACGACTCGGTGCGGTGAAAGATATTCAGTTTGCGATTGATTTACTCGGTCTCGATGATGATATGCTTGTGATAGCAGGTGATAATGTACTTGATTTCAGCCTTACTGAGTTTATTGAATATGCAAAGTCAAAAGGCAATTCGTGTATTATGCGCTACTATGAACCCAAGTTTACGAAACTGCTCAGGTGCGGTGTAGTCACGATTGACGATGAAGATAAAATTCTGAATATGACTGAAAAATCACCCGCTCCTGCGACAAACTGGTGCTGTCCACCTTTTTATTATTACACAAAAGCGGACGCCCGACTTGTACGAAAGGGGATAGACTGCGGTTGTGCTACGGATGCTCCGGGTAGTTATATTGCCTGGTTATGTAAGCAGACAACTGTCTACGCTATGGAAATGCCCGGCAAACGCTACGATATAGGAAATCTTGAAAGCTACGAAATAGTAAAAAAAGAGTATAAAGGGATCCCAAATAAGTGATTTTTAACCGATATATTTATCTGTAAGGTAAATATATCGGTTGATTTTTTTGTTTGCAATTTTTATTTAGTGAGAACTAAGTGTTATAAATTATTTATTTATAATAAAAATTTTTATAAAGTACTTGAATTTATTGTGCATTTAATGTAAAATATTAACACATATTAACTATGTAGACAATTCTTATGAGAGGTGTTATAAATGCCTGAAAAAAATGCAATTAAAATCAAAACAAAAAGTAACAATCTTTATCTGCGTGTTATGAAAGGTCATTTTGCTTCGAACCATTCTCACAGCAACTATTATATTGACGTTGCTGCGCAGAAGTCGCGTCTTTCTGAAGCAAAAGCTGTTGCAAAAGAGCTTTGCAGCAACTACAGTTATAATACACAGGTTATCGATACAATCCTTTGTCTTGACGGTACAGAGGTTATAGGAACTTGCCTGGCAGATGAGCTTACAGAAAACAATTTTATGAATATCAATGCACATCAGACGATTTACGTTGTTACTCCTGAAATGACAGGTGCTTCACAGCTCATTTTCCGAGATAACTATGCTCCGATGATTCAGGGAAAGCATGTCCTTATCCTTGCCGTTTCGGTCGCAACAGGTTATACTGCTAATTCTGCGATTGAAGCTGTCAAGTATTATGGCGGTGAAGTGGTAGGTATCGCTTCAATTTTCGCAACGAAAAAAGAGTGCGGAGGATATCCTGTAAACTCTGTTTTCGACCCGAATGATATTCCGGGTTACTTTACTGTTTCGTTCTATGACTGTCCGCTGTGTAAGCAGAAGCAGAAGATTGATGCACTTATAAATAATTTCGGATTCTCAAAACTATAAAAAAACAGCCACTTACGTGGCTGTTTTTTTTAGATTAATTTACTGAATGAACAAACAAATGATCAGTTGTTTAATTTGGTGAAACCAAACTTGAAATAAGAGTTAATGAGTTAAGAGATTGTGTACTGTCAGTTGATTCCAAATAAACGACCTTCCATTCACCGTTTACATGTCCTAAGAGTATAGAATAGTCTATAGATTCAGATTTTATGCTACCCGTTAATGTTTCTGTAAACTTAATTATAGCATATTGATTTACCTCGTCCAGAGACACCGAATTGGAGTTGATTCCATAGTCAGATAATGAGTTGAGTTGTGAATACAAAGCCTGAACATAAGGTTGAGCTTCCTCTGCAGTCAGATAACTTTCGGCAGACAAGGTATATTCAGCTTTGGAATTGTCACCCACCAACTCAGTGATGTTATTGATGTTGAGTGAATCAATATAATTCAATAAATCTTCTGCACACGTAATATTTATTTCCATTGCACTTGTATATGTTGCATATGCCTCCTCAACGGTAGATGAATCGGTTACATATACAGCAGCGTTGTTGAATCCGTTTTCAAAAGTTGACCAATCAATTATTTCATAAGAAATAGATCCTGCTTGGTCATTTATCAGAGCTAAAGCGTAGTTATAAGCAGTTTCTCGTGCTTCAGATAACGGAAATCTTGGTCTATCCTCAGTATCGTTTGGAGTAGCTTCACCGCCCTGTCCGGGGTCAGATGAGTCGTCATAATATTCATAATATGGATCAGTATTACCGGTGTCAGAATTACCGGTACTGTTATTTGAAAGAGATATTCCTAATACAATAGTTATGATCATTATAAATACGATCACGGCAATTACACTGATTATCACACCAGCGATGATTTTTTTGACCTTCGCATCGTTCTTGTTGCTAGTGGGCTTTGATGCCGGTGGACGGGGTGGTGTAACAGGGGGCGGAGGAGGCGCAATAGGTGGCGAATACGACGGGCCTGTCCGCGGACCACTACGCGAAACGGATTTGGCAGGCTGTTCTGTCTGCGGCTTCTTCAAGTCAGGCTGAATACCGATGTGCACAGTTTTGTCAATATCCTGTTTTGGCTCTGTACGCAACGGACGTGAGTCGATTTTGGAACCACCGATATTTACTGCCGCCAGAAGTATGTTTTGCAGCTCGTCCATGGTCTGGTATCTGTTCTGCTGCCTTACGGACATACCTTTTAATATTACACTTTCAACTGCAGGGCTGATTCTGACACCAAGCTGCGAAGGCTTTTTCAATTCATCCGAATATGAGCGTTGCACAGCATCGTCAGGAGTGATTCCGGTTATACACTTATAAAGTGTAGCACATACAGCATATACGTCAGTCCAAGGTCCCTGGACACCCTTGCTTCTGTACTGCTCTTCGGGAGCGTAACCCGGTTTAAGCATTACGGAGATACTCTGGTTGATCTGAGTAGTCATTTCTCTTGCAGCACCAAAGTCAATGAGCTTGACTCCGTCAGGAGTAAGACGTATGTTGTCAGGGCTTATATCTCGATGAATAAGCCCGTGCTGATGAATTTTTGCAAGAGTTTTTATAACGGGAATAAGCGTCTGAACTGCTTTCTCGACAGGAAGCGGACCGTTTGTTTTCAGGTACTCTTTTAAATCCTGTCCTTCGAGATATTCCATTATGATGTATGCTGTGTTGTTGGTTTCGAAAAAGTCACGTACTTCTACGATGCCACGTTCATTTGCAAATTTTGCAAGTATGCGTGCTTCCTGAATAAACTTCTTACGTCCGTTAACAAAGAAATCTGCCTTATCGTCAGAAACGCTGCAGTTAACTGTAGGGGAGAAGGTGTTGTTACGGTTAACCAGACCGTTAGGGTAATACTCCTTAACAGCCACCTTCATATCAAGTTTCATATCACGTCCTATGTAAGTGATACCGAATCCGCCTTCACCCAGAACTTTGCCGATGCGGTACCTGCCGTTGAGTAGTGTACCGGGCAGAAGTCTGTGGGCGGGAATAGTTTTGCGTAATTCAGATGAACATTTGGAACACGTCGTTTCACTGTTACGTAAAGGTTCCAAACAGAATTTACAGTAGTTCATATAGTCACCACTTTAATTTTACTTTTTATAAAAACGAGGTGCAGTGATAAGTCCTGCATTTTTAAGCATATAGCAGTATGTCCAGTCTTCGTCTTCGGTATACCAACCGTCGGGACCGAACCATCTGCGCTTACCGTCACACATGTGAAGTGTGCCGAAAGTATTGATTCTGCTCAATGATACGATAAGATCAAGAGTGTGTTCGCCTTCAGAAAGTGAACCGAGATCGACAGAGTGCGGTGAGAGTGAAAGATTTGCGATTCTCTTGCCGTCAAGCTCTGCACATATGCAAGGTGCAGCGAAGAGACCGAGACAAAGCTTGGTATCCTTACCACCATTGATCCGGAATCTGTATGTCATAACTCCACCATAGAAGGGGAGACCCTGCTTTGTGATGTCACCAAAATGAATCTTATTCTGCGGAGCGATGATTTTAACTGCGGTACCGTTTACCTCAACACCAAAATTACCGAGAATAAACATATTTTCAATGTTTGAAACAACGGTAAAAGGTTTCGATACAATGATTGTATTTTCACCCTTGTTAATCTTACCGATGCTTACTTTTGTTATGGAGAAGTCGACATAATATCCTTGGGAAATCTTTTCTACTTTGTTTCCGTTGAAGATGATTTCACTTTCCTCAAAGTCCTCAAGTGCGAGCATTGCATTTTCGACTTCAACGTCAGATTGGAATGTCATTTTTGTAGTAATTATATTTTTAGCTTCGGCTTTACCGAGTACCCATGGCTGAACACCGTGTATAGTATCTGTTGAGAAGCCGAGAGATTCTTTGGCCTTCACACAGAGACGAAGTGTTTCCTCTCTATCCTGCCATTCTCCGTCATCAATTTTCCACTCAGCCATATCAAGAACGCATACATTAGGTTCATCGAGGATGATTTCCATATCGTCTGCAAGATATTCTGGCTCACTGTTTTCTTCAACTGCTGCAGGAAGAATTTCAGCTTTGCCCAGTTCAAGTCTGAGCAGTATGCTTGACTGAGAGTAACATTCCCAATCAATAATTGTATATCCGTTGTAATACGAAGCAGGATAGTCAGAGATGTTACCGGAAAGAGAATCCATAAGTACAGGCTTGTATTCGCCTTTGATTTTAACTGTATAAGTTTCCTTTTCGTCGATTGCTGTTCTGAGAGTATCGTCTACGTGACAGATGAAAAGGTTCTTTCCTTCACCATCTTTTCTGAGCTGATACATAAGATTGTCAGAAGGATTGCCTCGCTTATCACGGATTTCTACGGTACGGTAGGGCTTAAGTGCTTCATAGAGCTTTGCCTTGCTCCAACTGATGAGTTCGCACTTTTCGGTAAGAAGAGCAGGTGCATCTGATGCTACAGCATCAACCATAGACGGAACTTCACCCATGATTATAACTTTACCGCCGTTTGAAGCGAAATTGTTCAAGGCATCGAGTGTTGTTTTACGTAAGGTCTCACAAGCGGGAACGATAACAACATCATAATCCATTTTGCCGATTCTGAATGTTTTCTCAGCTCCGCCGTACTGGTCTTTGAGAAGAGATTCGCTGATGAAGTCAAAATCGAGTGTGCCGTAAAGAAGCCATTTTGTAATCTGCTGGAATCGTTCGTCAAGTTCATCTCTGACGACACCTGTCTTATCGATAGGTCCGTAATGAATCCAATAAGACTCGACGGGATGAATAACACCGATTTTAATATCAGCAGTACCTCTTGTGAGCATCGTATTTACTCTTGCAAAATGATCTTCAATGAATGAGTACTCTTTGTACCAGGCAGACTGATGACCGATAGAAGCAGGGTAGTCACGCTTAGCTTCGCCGTGCATAGATACCCAGTAAAGGTGCGGAACACGCACTGTTACACCGAGCGCTGCCTGCCAGTCGCCCTGGAGTTTATGACCTCTGAAGTCGAAATCCCAGTTTGTAACACCGTAAAGCTCACTGAGCACTCCGGGATATCCGAACTGGTGTGTTGCGCTTGCAGCCTGCTTTACTGTAGTGAATTCTCTGGAGTCACAGAGCATATCAACTCCGGGAAGACCGAAAGAACGATAAGCTCTCATAGCTTCGCCGATAGCACAGGTCTGGCTTTCAAGGGTCGGTTCTTCCATCATATGACCTGTAAGAAGTATACCGTTTTTATCACACCACGAGCCTACGTTGTCGCAGAATGCTTCAACGAATCTCTCAGTAGCGTGGTCGTGGTAGCGATATCTTGTGAGGTAACAACCCTCTCTTTTTTCCCATACAAGCTCAGGAAGAGTATCGAAGAAATCTTCACCGTAAGTATCCTTGTAAGTCTGAGGGAAGTCTGTTGTGAATGGGAACTTTGAGTCATTTTCATCAAGTGAGATGTCCATGCAGGATTTACGGAAAACCTGAGGTTCATCAGTGAAAATAGCAGGAACTGTGCTGCCGAAATCGTCGCCCACGATTTCTTTGTATCTCTCGTGAGTGGTCTGAATAAAGTCGTCGATTGCGGACTTGGAAAGTGTATCGACATAGGTTTCAAGATTATACCAGGGGTTGCTCTTCGATGTTTCGAGGTAAGCGTACCATTCCTTATGTTCAGCTTTTTCGTTTTCTGTGAGCTTTTTATATGAAACAAGGTAACCTTCATCATCAAGCTTTATGTCGTACTTTGCAAGGAAAATTCCATCAGCTTTTGAAGGATCAAAAGTTCCGAGAAGATATTTCTCTCTGTTTTCAGGTTTTTTAGTGACAAAACCGCCCGCAAAACCGGAGGGCCACTTATCCTCGTCATAAAGCCATGAAAGCATATTTTCCTTTTTAGCTTTTTCGACACAACCCTTGATGTTTGACATATATGCATCTGAAAGATATTCGGTGGACTGTCCTACACGTGT
>JAZRNG010000061.1:0-9359 GCA_045648065.1 Acutalibacteraceae bacterium
CTTCGGCAATCAGCTTGACGACAGCTCTGAGCCTGTTTTCGGTGGCTCAGAATTCCGTGTTTCAGATATCACGGGTGCAATTATGCGTGAACAGTTAAAGAAGCTTCCGTCAATTATTGATGATCTTGACAAAAACAGAAACAGACTCAAGAGTCTTCTTAATGACGGTGCAACTGTGATTCCGTCACACGACGAAAAAGGCTGTCCGACGACACTTGCACTCAGATTTGACACGGCAGAAAAGACAAATGCTTTTGCCGAAAAGTGCAGTGAAAACGGACTTGCAATCGTGATTCCTATCAACACAGGAAAGCATATTTATACAAACTGGACTCAGATAATGGAAAAACGTGGCGCACTTCATCCTGCGATGGATCCTTTTAAGATGAAAGAAAACGAAGGATTACAGATGGATTACACAATGGATATGTGCCCAAAAACTCTCGACTATCTCGCAAGAACAGCATATATTGCAATTGACCCTGATTGGTCAGAAGAGAATGTTGCGAATGTTGCAGGAATAATCAATAACGCCATATAAAAGATACGGTGACGGATTGATTTCCGCCACCGTATTTTTGTTATTTAATCAGATCGTGCTCTTTGATAAAATCAACAACCTCGTCAACTGTTGTGAATGCAAGTGCAACACTTGTGTCAGCAGCACCGTAGTAGATTGCGATTTTTCCTGATTCGCTGTCTGCGAGTGCAGCGCAGGGGAATACAACATTCGGAACGTCACCGACACATTCATAAAGCTCGTGAGGTGCGAGGAGGAAGCAGTCAGCTCTGTGCAGAACCTTCCATGGCTCGTCCTTGTCGAGAATTGCAGCACCCATAGCGTATGTGAAGCCGTTACAGCTTGTGAGAACACCGTGGTAGAAAGCAAGCCAACCGTCTTCAAGCTCAATAGGTGTAGGACCTGCACCAACCTTTGTCATTTCCCAGTTTTTAACGGGTGACATAACGAATCTGTGTTTGCCCCAATATGTAAGGTCCTTACTGTGGCTGAGGAAGATGTCACCGTAAGGCGTGTGGCCTCTGTCGCACGGACGGATGAGAAGAAGGAACTCGTCATTTACCTTTCTCGGGAAAAGAACACCGTTTCTTGCAACAGGGTAACAAGCATCCTCAAGTTGGGTCCATTCTTTGAAGTCCTCAGTGTATGCTATGCCGATCGTTGTGCCGTGAGGTGTGAGGTTAACCCATGAAAGGTAGTATTTGCCCTCGATCTCACAAAGTCGGGGATCGTAGCCGCGGAAAATCACCTTTTCCTCAAGCTCCCAGTTGATTGCATCCTTACTGTAACCGACCACGAGAGTGTGGTCACGGCAGATGTCGTCTACTCTGAAAACACCTGCAAAGCCGTCACCGTAGGGAACGACTGCAGAGTTGAAAATACTGTTTGCTCCATAAAGATTGTCCCTCGTTATAACGGGATTTCCGTCATAACGCCATACGGGATATTTATATCCTTCGGGCTTGTCCTGCCAGGGGATATTAGGTATTGCCTGTCCGATTATTTTTGCCATAAGAATCCCTCCGTTCTGTAATGGTTTTATTATAACTTAATCGAACAATGATTTCAATACAGATGTTTTGTTATTGCAAAAATATTCAGTTATTAGTATAATTGACTCAAAGAAAGATGGTGTTGTTTGTGAATGAATTAAGCAGTTTGTTTTTGAATATATGTGACGGTGACACAATAGTGCTTGAAGAAGGAAAAGTTTATCACGTTTTTCCTGAAGATTCGTTTGAGAAGAAGGGATATTTCTGCTCAAATACGGCGAAACAACACGAAAACCCCGAAGGATTGCGGTATTCTGCGGTCTTTCTTGAAAATAAAAGAGATATCACCATCGACGGTAACGGTGCTGAAATCGTCGTTCACGGTAAAATGACACCGTTTTTATTGAACAAATGTGAAAACGTAGTATTTAAAAATTTCACTCTTGACTATTTCTGCCCGACGATGACCGAGTTTGAGGTTCTGACAAATTATGACGGGGTGTGTGAGCTGAAGATCAATCCTGATTGCCGCTTCCGTGTGACGGACGGTGAGCTTTTCTGGAGAGGCGAGGATGATTTCAACGGAGTTCCTTACTGGGAAAACAGACCACACGTTCAGGGAAGATATGTGAAGGTTTATAACCCTGAAAAAAAGATGTGCAGGGACTTCGACCGTAATGATCTTGATTTTGAAAAAGTTGAACAGCTTGATGAGAGAACGCTCAGAGCTACGCTTAAAAATAGAGACGCAGATTTTGTGCCGGGAGATATTTTTCAGACGAGGAATATCGTCCGTGATCAGACAGGCGGTCTTTTCCAGCGGTGCAGAGATCTTGAGTTTGAAAACCTTCGCATAAAGTTTATGCATGGTCTCGGTATGGTTTCTCAGTTCTGCGAAAATGTGTCTTTCAAAAGCTGTGATTTCACACCTGCAGAGGGCAGAACGGTAGCGAGTACGGCAGACTTCTTCCAGTTTTCGGGTTGCAGGGGTAAGCTTACTATTGATTCCTGCAAGGCGTACGGAGCGCAGGATGACTATGTAAATGTACACGGTACACACCTGCGAATAGTCGAAGCTGATCAAGAAAAGAAAACGCTCGTTGTGCGATTTATACATCCTGAATCCTGGGGATTTCAGGCTTTTGAAGAGGGTGACGAGCTTGAATTTATAAAGTGGGATACGCTCATTCCTTTCGCTGAAACAAAGGTTGTTTCTTACGAAAAACTGAACGCTACGGATATCCGTCTTACTCTTGACAGAGAGTTGTCCTCGGTTGAGGTCGGAAAGGATGTAGTCGAAAATGCTACATGGACACCGAGTCTTTATGTCAGAAACTGCGACTTTGGCCCTACCTGCGGCAGAGGCATTCTTTGCACGACGAGAGGCGAGGTAATAATAGAAAACAACCATTTTCATAATCTCTGGGGTCCCGCACTTCTGCTCGAGGATGACTGCAACTTCTGGTTTGAATCGGGCTATACGAAGAGTATAACTTTCAGGAACAATCTTGTGGAAAACTGCGAATATGCGAAGATGTGGCAGGGTGCTCCTGTAATCCGTTGTACGCCGAAGGTTATGAAAGAAGATTCGGAAGAGTTTGTTCATGCAAGACTTACGGTAGAAAACAATACTTTCAAGGGAGCAAGAGAGAAAAATCATCTTTTCTGGCTCGAATATATTAAGAATGTTGAAGTTAAAAACAATACATTCGATGCACCGTATGATTTTTATAAGAAATGCGTCGGTGAGGTTGTCGACGAAAACAATATGATTTTATAAAGATGGTGATTTTATGCAGGACAAATGGGTTCAGGTCTGGGGTCAGGCACACTCAGCATTTTCGTTTTTTTACTACCCTTCGTGCGAACGCACATACAGAATGGTTATCCGTTCATATTTTTCGGGCAAGGGTGTCCGTCTTGAACTTTCAAATGAATGTGCGAAAAATGATGTTCAGATAGGAGCTCTCACGGTTGCTCCTTGCGATGAAAACGGTAATCTGAAAGGTGACAGCAGGACGTTGACTGTTAAGGGCAAGGAAAAATTCCTGATTAAAAAGGGAGAGACCGTCACAACGGATGCTGCAGATTTTGAAATCGGTACGGATGAATTCTTCTGCGTCAATGCTTACGTAGAAAAGGGTGCACTCAGAAGCGGAAATCTGATCGATGACGTGAAGCTCATCACCGTCAGGGGCGATGTCACAAAGCAAAAGAATGTCGTCAATCAGCCCCGTAAGAGAGATGCTGTCCGTGAAGTCGCATCAAAGGTCCTCGGAATGTATTTCCACAAGCCGATTCCGCTTTTTCAGTCAGTTGAGCTTCTTAATGATACGGGAGCTTCAGCGATAACTGTCTTCGGCGACTCGATCAGTCAGCAGGGCTACTGGACAAACGCTTTTTCAAAGAGAATCCGTGAGGAATATAAGGGCAGATTTTCCGTAATCAACAAGTCGATTATGGGCAACAGAATCAGACTTGATTTCGGCAAAAGATTTATCTGCAAGGGACTTTTCGGAATCAGCGGAATCAACAGGCTCCATCGTGACGTGCTGAAATATCCCGATTCGGAATATGTAATCTTCGCTCTCGGCACGAACGATTTCCTTCAGCCGGGAACGATAGCAGCAGGGAAGAAGGATTTTCCTTCACCCAAAGAAGCCCTGGATGCAGTTGTCAGAATAGGCGAAAAGATGAAAGAAAACGGCAAGAAGATGATCGTTTTCAATGTGCTGAATTTTGGCGAATGTGCAGACTCAAGAGCATACAAGGAAAAAGCGGTCCACGAGTACAACAGACTGCTTGAGGAAAACAAAGATAAGTTTTATGCTGTCTATGATCAGGCGAGTCTTTGCGTGAACCCTGAAAAACCAACCTGCTCAAAGAAAGAATATCTCGGCAATGACCGTCTTCATCCGAATCTCGACGGAGGACAGATCGTTGCAGACGGAATAGACCTTGACTTATTCAGATGATTTCAGAAAAGAAAGAAACCGAAACTGTGTACGGCAGTTTCGGTCTTTTCTTTTATTTAGTAGTTTGATATTCTCTGAAAATGTTGTCATAGTTCGCATAGTACTGTGCCTGCGCGAGAAGAAGATTTGCATCCGTATGAGGCTTGATTGCTCTGCGGTAAACGGATTCTTTTTTCAGATAGATACGGATCTCCTGCTTTGTGGTCATAGCCTCAAAGAAGTTTTTATGCTCACGGGAAAGCAGCTCTTTTTTGACGTTTTCGTCAGGAGCTTTGATGTTATCCTTACCGTATTTACGGATAAGAGCAGCAGCCTCCTTTTTGACTCTTGCATTTTTGATCGCATCTGAACGGATTTCCTTTTCTTCCTTTGTATTCTTCGGAAGATTATGTGCTTTCCGTAGCTCGTTTTTAGCGTTTTCGTAAAAATGAAGAGGAGAGTGTGCGACATCTTTTTCAGCCTGAGCGATGCGGAGTTTACCCGCTTTAGTTGAAAATTTATTCAGGTCTTCTATGATAATCGGAGCTCTTTCAATGGCAAGATTTCTTTCTTTTGTATTTCTGATTTCTTCTTTTGCGGCTTTGACAGTTTTGCGGCGAAGTTCTTTTTCTTCGACAGTTGATTTAGGCATCAGTTTTGCTTTTTTCAGCTTGGATTTGTCGACGGGTGTTTTCTTTTTGCCGTTGAGTTCTTTCGCCTGAAGGATTATCTCCATAGCCTCCTTTATCTCTTCGCTTTCAGCTTCGCCGAGTGCATAGTTTTCAAACATCGTGCGGATTTTAAGTACACTTACATAAGCCTTATGCTTGTTTTCTGTCAGATCGTAGAAGAAGAACGGAACGAGATTAAGGAAAGCACCGAGAGCAGAACAAAGAAGGAGAACTTTAAAAAGATTGTTTCGGACGGAATCGACATAAAGAATACTGTAGTCATCAAGCAGACCCATCTGTTCGTAAATTGCGGGGTAAACCATACCTGTGAAAAGACCGATGACTGTTCCAATCATACCGAGAGGTCCGAAAAGACCGTCAACACGGATGCCTGTTTTCCACTGGTGATAGTCACGCATATCTGCCTGAAGATTGTGCTGTATGATGTTCCAGAATGTATTTATAAACGTGTTGAAATAAAGAAGAATACAAACAAGAAGAAGATTCTGATAAATAAGATAAAGAGCAAGGATGACAAAAACGTTGATCGAGTTCATCAGGATAAGCAGATTTCTCTTTCCCAGAGCTCTGATGGCGAAGGGAGCAAGAAGCATCGACCAGAGAGCAGCGTTGCCTATTACGGTATTTGCGACACCGAGCATAGGCTCGTACTGTCCGTTATAAGAGTAGACAAACAGCCAACCAAGAAGCACTCCGTAGCCACCTTCAAGGAAAACGACCCAGTTTGCAGACTGGATGATCCAGTAATACTTGTTTTTTGCAACCTCTCGTATGGCATCAAACATACGTACAGGTTCAGGTTTTTTCTTTGGCAGAATGAGTCTTTCCTTAACCTTGCGGAAAAAGATTATGCTGAAAACAAGACCGATAACAGTGAAAATCGGATATATGATTCTGTAAGTCCAGATGTTATCAAGACCCCAGGTGAAACCTGCGATGAGAGGGATGAAAAGGTTTGAAAGCGTAGGTGCAAAAGAGTAAACAACCTGAGAAATACTCATAACGGTTGCACGCTCCTGCGCATCGGGAGAAATAATCTGCTGGAAATAAGTGTAGCTTTCGTTGTAGAAGCAAAGGAATACGTTAAGAAGCAGATACATTACCTCAACTACGACAGCCTTGGTGATGTAACTCATATTTTCATACGGAAGCCACACGAATATGAGCGAAATCAGCACGATAGGCAGAGCTGTCATTTTTATGAACGGCAGAAATTTTCCGCCTTTGAGATGGTGGTTGTCATAGTACCAGCTTCTGAAAATTCCGAGCGGTATACCTATGATGTTTGCGACGTTGAGCATGATCTGCAAGTCCATAGGCTTAAGTCCGATACAGGCACCGACGAGGAAGTTTGATGCATTCAGACCGATGACTGAGGCAAGAAGCGTTGCCCAGTGAACACCGAAACCTGCACCGCTGAGGTATGCCACTTCCTTATACGGGATGTAGTTTCCTTTTTGCGGAGTGTACCAGTATGTTTTTGCTGTATTGAGAAATCCTTTGGCTTTGCCGATGAAGGCAGGTTTTGCTTTAGCCATAAATCTCACCCCTTTATGATAGTTACATTTTAACACATAATATCCGACTTTACAATATCATTATGTCTGCATAGAAGTGATTTGCTTGACAGAATGTCGACTTGTGGTATAATTTAGAAAAAATGAAAGTTGGAAAAAGATGTTAAAAAAGTTTTATCCGTATGAGTATGCGGAGGATGTTTTTTCGATTGATTATCAGAAACTCTATGATAGCGGTATAAAAGCCGTGATTTTTGACATCGACGGTACTCTCGTTCCGCACGGAGACGATTCGACCGAAGAGATCGACTCTCTTTTTGAAAAAATCAGCAGAATAGGACTTAAAACCCTGCTGCTTTCCAACAACAGCGAGGAGAGAATACAGCGATTCAATAAGAATATAAAAACTCTTTTTATCGCTGAAGCTGACAAACCTGAAATCAAGGGTTATCTCAAAGCACTTGAAATGCTTGGAGTTGAAAAAAGTGAGGCGGTTGTGATCGGCGACCAGCTTTTCACAGATGTGATGGGAGCTAACGCTGCGGGAATTCCGTCCGTTCTTGTAAAGTTCCGACTTCATCCGGGAGATACAAAATTAGGAAAGAAAAGAAGAGTAGAACAAGTAATTCTTAAGTTCTATTTTTTAAAAAAATCCCGCACGAAAAGATTGGGAGATGTATGTTTAAAATAAAGGAGAGATACAAATGCCGTGGAAAAAAGGTATGAATTTTTGTGATATCAGTCCTACCTGCTATGCGATTTCTGTTAAAAAAGAGATTCTGAAGCGTCATATTAAAAATCTTATGAGCAGCGATAAACTTGCTAAAACCAAGAGTGATAAAATTCTGCCGAATGTCGTTTCATCGCACAGTTCAAATATGATCAAAAGGGCACCGGGCGTCGACCTCACACTTCAGCTTAATAAGGCTGTCAACATTGACCTTGCAGGAAGCAAGATAAACGGCATCGTTATCCGACCGGGCGAAACGTTTTCATTCTGGGACGCTGTAGGTAAGATTACAAAGAAAAAAGGATATAAAGAAGGACGTGTCCTGAAAAACAACAAGCTGATCGCAGGTATGGGTGGCGGACTTTGTAATCTCAGCAACACCTTGCATCTGCTTATTCTGCACAGCCCTCTTGAAGTGACTGAGTTTCACAAGCATTCGGATGCACTCGCACCCGACGAAGGCAAGAGAAAGCCTTTCAGTGCAGGTACGTCTGTCAGCTACAATAACCTTGACTACAGATTTAAAAACAATACAGACCAGAACGTTCAGCTTATCGTGCGTTGCGAGGGTGAAACGCTCGTCGCTGAGCTGAGAAGCGAGAAGCCTTATCCGTACAGATATGAGCTTTTTGAAGAGGATCATCACTTCAAAATGGAGGGCGAGGTATTTTATCGCAACTCGATGATATACAGAAATGTTTTCGATGTTCAGACTGATGATTTGGTGGAAAAAGAGTTTGTCCACAAAAATCATTCAAAGGTAATGTTTGACTACGATCTTATCCCCAAAGAGCTTATCAGGAATTAAAGAAAAGGATGTAAAAACGATCAGTTTTTACATCCTTTTTAGCTGTTAATATAATCTGAAACAAAATCGATCTGTCCGGGAAAGCTGTCACCGAAAACACCATCGAAAAATGCACCGCCGATTGTGAAAGCCCAGGGTTTGATCTCTTTGATCTCACGGAGCTTTTCTATACTGTCTACACTGCCTGCGATGCAGACAGGAGCAGATGTATTCTCAACGAGAGCTTTACTGAGTGTGAAAGGGTCTCCCGTGTAGCGATAGCTGAGAAGATCGACTCCGCAAGCACCTTTTCCGATGCACTCTGCCGCTTCGGAGACGATATTTTCTATTTCACCGTTCAGTATCGACGGTCTTTCCGAAACGTCACCGACAAAGGGCATATATCTGATATTGTGCTTTTTGCAAAGCTCGTTTACAGAATCATAAAAGACAGTACCCATCAGGATATCACACTTGCAGTCGATTGCAGTTTCTGCACCTTTGAGGCACTCTTCCTGAGTGTATGCGACGACTTCGAGTGCGGTTGTCTTGCCGCATTCTTTCATATAAGCGAAAAGCTTTTTCATTTCATCGTAGGGGATACCTTCTTCCTTGAATCCCCAATGAGTCGCTTTTGTGTTTTTGCACTCCTCGAAAATATTGTAAGCGTTTCTGACGGTATGGTCATTTTTTGTAAGCATTACGATGAGGATAGGCGCGTCTTCAGTCTTCAAAGGTATCACCTCCAGAATACAGGATCTGACATATTATAACATAATAGTTGTCTCTCTGCAAGAAAAAAGCGACCTGATTTTCAGGTCGCTTAAATTTATTTCGAGAGATTACAGCTTCATTGCGATGTCCCAAGCGCCCCAGATAACTGTTCTGAGGTTGCCGACCTTAGCAGCGTCACCGATAACGTGAACGTGCTTTGCCTTCGGTGCAAGAGGAGCAGGCTTGTAACCAACTGAAAGGATAACGTTGTCAGCAGGAACGTCAATCTTTTTGCCGTCCTTAGTTGCGATTGTAACACCGTTATCACGGATTTCTGTTGTCTTTGTTTCAAGATATACAGGAACCTTGTTTGTCTTGAAGAAGTCACGAAGGAAGCTTGTGTTTGCAAGAGCAACACCCGGAGTTGTGATAAGGTCGTCCTGCATCTCAACG
>JAZRNG010000062.1:0-3825 GCA_045648065.1 Acutalibacteraceae bacterium
TCGTGCCGTTCTCGAAGCAGTTGGTATTAAAGATATCCGTTCAAAGGCATTGCGTTCAAACAATCCGTGCAATGTAGTAAGAGCTACAATTGACGGTCTCTCAAAACTCCGCACAGTTGACGAAGTTGCTGCAGTACGCGACAAGTCAGCTAAGGAAATTTTAGGTTAAGGAGGGCGGTTCAAAATGGCAGATGTTAAAGTAAAGCTTGTTAAGAGCTTGATTGGCAGCAAAAAGGACCAGATTGCCACCGCTCATGCACTTGGTCTTCATAAGATCGGGGATGTTTCAGTACAGCCTGAAAACCCCCAGACTCTCGGTAAGGTGAAGAAAATCTCACACCTTCTCGAAGTAACTGAAGCATAAGCAAGGAGGTGCGAATTATGAAGTTGCACGAACTTTCACCGGCAGCTGGCTCAACAAAGGAGCGTAAGCGTATCGGTAGAGGTGCAGGTTCCGGTCAGGGTAAAACTGCAGGTAAAGGTCATAAGGGTCAGAAGGCTAGAGCAGGTCGCGGTATGCGCGCAGGCTTCGAAGGTGGCCAGATGCCTTTACAGAGACGTCTTCCCAAGAGAGGTTTCAACAACATTTTCCGCAAGGAGATCGTTGCAGTTAACGTAGCTGATCTTGAAGCTAGATTTGAGAACGGCGCTGTAGTTGACGTTGAGTCACTCAAGCAGGTCGGTCTTGTTAAGAATTCTTTTGATGGTATCAAAATCCTCGGCAACGGTGAGCTCACAAAGAAGCTTACTGTAAAAGCTGACGCTTTCTCAGAGTCTGCAAAGCAGAAGATTGAGGCAGCTGGCGGAAATGCAGAGGTGATCTGACATGTTGAAGACAATCGCTAATGCATGGAAAATTCCCGATCTTCGTAAGAAGATTTTGTTCACAGCATTGATTCTTCTCATTTTCCGTATCGGTGCAGCGATTCCTGTACCGTTTGTAAACGCCGGCCAGGACGGTATCTTTAATGATAGTTTCATGTCCGGTACATTCATGGAGTACCTCAACATGATGACAGGTAACGCTTTCAACTACGGTACGATTTTCGCAATGTCAATCACACCGTACATCAACAGCTCAATTATCATTCAGTTGTTGACAGTTGCGATTCCTGCTCTTGAGCGTCTTGCAAAAGACGGTGAAGAGGGACGTAAAAAGATCGCTACAATCACACGTTATTGTACAGTCGTTCTTGGTCTTCTTCAGAGTACTGCTTACTACTTCTACCTTCGCGGTAACGGCTTCCTCCTTGAGGACACAGAAGGCGCAGCTTTCACAGGCTTCGCAGCAGTATTCCAGGCACTCGTTATTATTCTCTGCTTGACAGCAGGTACAGCATTGATCATGTGGCTCGGTGAGCAGATCAATGAAAAGGGTATCGGTAACGGTATTTCACTTATTCTTTTTGCAGGTATCGTTGCTCGTGTTCCCCAGATTTTTGCACAGCTCTTCAGCGGCGAAGGCGGCTACTTCTCATACGGTGGAATTTATTCAGTTCTTTCTGTTGCAGTTGTAATTTTCCTTCTCCTTATGATTGCTTATATCGTTTGGATGGACAATTCAGAACGCCGTATTCCTGTTCAGTATGCTAAGAGAGTTGTTGGTCGTAAGATGTACGGTGGCCAGAGCACTCATATTCCTATGAAGGTTAATATGTCAGGTGTTATGCCCGTTATCTTCGCTTCATCAATCCTTTCACTTCCTCCGACAATCAACCTTTTCATCGGTCTTGAGGAGGGCAATAAGTGGTACGATTATTTCTTCCGTCATTTCCAGAGTGACAGCTGGGTATATGCAATCCTGTATTTCCTTTTGATAATCTTCTTTGCATATTTCTACGCTTCAATTCAGTACAATCCGATCGAAATGGCGAATAACATCCGTAAAAACAGCGGTGCTATCCCGGGTATCCGTCCCGGCAAGCCGACTTCTGATTATATTCAGAAGGTTTTGTCAAGACTTACATTGCTTGGCGCTCTTCTTCTTTCAGTTGTTGCATTGTTCCCCGTGTTGTTCCAGTTGATTACAAAGGCAGCACTCGAACATACAATGCAGATTTCACTCGGCGGTACATCAATAATCATTCTTGTTGGTGTTGCTCTTGAAACTGTTAAGCAGCTTGAATCACAGATGATGATGCGTCATTACAAGGGATTCCTTGATTAATTAAAGGAGACAGAGTTATGAAATTGATTCTTCTCGGAGCACCCGGTGCAGGTAAGGGTACACAGGCAGAGGTAATCTGCGATGCTCTTAAGATCCCTGCAATTTCTACGGGCAATATCATCCGTGATGCTCTTGCAAAGGGCACGGAGATGGGACTTAAAGCTAAGTCCTTTATAGATGCAGGTCAGCTTGTTCCTGATGAAGTCGTAATCGGCATCATCAAGGACAGACTTGCAAAGGATGACTGTGCAAACGGTTTCATCCTTGACGGTTTCCCGCGTACAATCCCTCAGGCAGAAGCTCTTGATGCTATGGGCATCGAAATCGACCGTGTTGTTGATATCGAAGTTTCTGATGAGAAGATTGCAGCGAGAATGTCGGGCAGACGCGTATGCAAGGCATGCGGTGCTTCTTACCACTTGGAGTACAAAGCTCCTAAGCAGGAAGGTGTTTGCGATGCTTGCGGTGCTGAACTTATTCAGCGTAAAGACGACCATCCCGACACTGTACTTGAAAGACTCGCAATCTACCACGAGCAGACCGAGCCTGTCAAGGATTTCTACTCAAATAAGGGTATCCTTAGAGTAGTTGAAGGCCAGGAGGAAGTTGCTGATACTTCAGCTCTTACTCTCAAGGCATTGGAGGATTAAGCATGATAGTGCTCAAAACGAACAGAGAGCTGGCTCTCATGAGAGAAGCTTGCATCATTTCGGCAGGAGCATTAAAGTTAGCAGGAGAGGCTGTCCAGCCCGGTGTAACAACCGCTGAGATAGACAAAATAGCCTACGATTACATTAAGAAATGCGGTGCTGAACCAAATTTCCTTAATTATAACGGCTATCCTGCTACGGCATGCATTTCCATAAACGATGAGGTTATTCATGGAATACCGAGCAAAAAACGTGTAATTAAGGAAGGCGACATTGTCAGTATTGACCTTGGAGCAAGACTGCACGGATTTAACGGCGACAATGCTGCTACTTTCGCAGCAGGAGCGATCAGCTCTGAAGCGAAGCGGCTGTGTGACACGACCAGAGAAAGCCTTTATGTAGGTATTCAGAAGGCTGTTGCAGGCGGCAGAGTCGGGGATATCGGAGCAGCGATTGCACAGTATTGCGAGGAACGCGGTTTTTCAGTAGTACGTGAATTTGTAGGTCACGGAATAGGCCGTGCACTCCATGAGGAACCCAGTGTTCCGAACTATGGAACACCCGGTAGGGGAGTTCGCCTGTTGCCGGGTATGACAATTGCTATCGAACCCATGATAAATATGGGTGCGGCAGGAGTAAAAACATTACCCGACGGCTGGACAGTCAAAACCAGAGACGGTAAGCTGTCAGCTCACTTTGAACACACTGTGGCAATAACGCCGAGTGGTCCAAAGATACTAACTCTGCTTTAAGGAGGTTCAGTCAATGTCAAAGCAGGATATGCTTGAACTTGAAGGCGTTGTTATTGAGGCTTTGCCTAATGCAACATTTCAGGTTGAGCTCGAAAACGGACACAAAATTTTAGCTCATATTTCGGGAAAGCTCAGAATGAATTATATTCGCATACTTCCCGGAGATAAGGTGACGGTCGAAGTTTCGCCATATGACCTCACCCGTGGACGAATAACATGGCGATCAAAATAAGCTAAAGGCTAATTTTTCAAGGAG
>JAZRNG010000063.1:0-34738 GCA_045648065.1 Acutalibacteraceae bacterium
AACCTTGCTGTGCTCAGGATTGCCGAGGAGCTCGATTGTCTTGCCGCTTACGAAACGGTGAGATGTACCGTGGAAGCCGTAACGACGGATGCCGTACTTCTCGTAGTACTCATACGGAAGAGCATACATATATGCATAGTCGGGCATCGTCTGATGGAAGCCTGTATCAAAAACAGCAACCTGAGGAACGTCCTTCATAATTGCCTGGCAAGCCTTGATACCTGTAAGGTTTGCAGGATTGTGAAGCGGGCTCCACTCGAAGCACTCTTTGATTGTTTCTTCAACTTCAGGAGTAACAAGAACTGAACCGCTGAACTTTTCTGCGCCGTGGAGAACACGGTGACCTACAGCGTCGATTTCGCTCATTGATGCGATAACACCGTTTTCTGCACTTGTGAGTGCATCAACAACAACCTGGATAGCTGTTGCATGGTCAGGCATATCAACGGGCTTGTCCTTGATGTTTTTGCTTTCATCTGCAGGAACCTTATGTGTGAATGCACTATTGTCGTTACCAAGCTGTTCGCAGATACCCTTTGCAAGAACCGTCTCATTTTCCATATCAAAAAGCTGATACTTAAGAGATGAGCTACCTGCATTAATGACAAGAATTTTCATGATTTTCCCTCCAACATATTGTATCAATTTGATTTCTGTTATATTATAAACACATAGTCTGTGTTTTTCAAGTTAAATTTTACATTTTGGAGGATAAAGTATGAAAATCGGTGGAATTGTTGCAGAATACAACCCTTTTCACAACGGGCACAAGTATCAGCTGCTCAAATCAGTTGAATCGGGTGAGCTGACACACACCGTTGCCGTAATGAGTTCAAACTACGTACAACGCGGTGAAGCTGCAATCATTTCAAAATGGGCAAGAGCTGAGATGGCGGTCAGAAACGGAATAGATCTCGTTATTGAATTGCCTGCTCTCTGGAGCACATCCTATGCTCAACGATTTGCAGAGGGTGCAGTATCTCTGCTCGATGCACTCGGCTGTGTCGATACCCTCAGCTTCGGAAGCGAAAGCGGAAATATCGAAGAATTAATCGCCTGTCAGAAAGCTATCAACAGCGAAGAAGTTTCCGAAAGACTCAAAGAAAACCTTGATCTCGGTCTCGGATTCGCAACAGCGAGAGCAGAGGCTTTGCGTTCTGTCTGCGGTAACAGATTTTTTGACATCCTTGACGGTGCAAACAATACCCTCGGAATCGAATATCTCAATGCACTTGACCGACTTAAAAGCAATATCACTCCGATGACAATACGCAGAAAAGGTGCGGCACACGACTCCGTTATGAGAGATGGCAACTTTGCATCTGCCTCTGAAATCCGCAGAATGATACGTGAAAACGATAAGTGTTGGGAAGACTACGTCCCGATGAGCGTTGCGGATGTATTTAACCGTGAAGTCGCTGAAGGGAAAGCACCCTGCCTTAATGAAAAGCTTGAATTCAGCATCCTGTGCTGTATGCGTCAGCTGACCGCTGAAGACATAGGCTTTTCTCCCGATATAAGTGAAGGAATCGAGTACCGTATTCACGAAGCGGCACTCAAAGCAAGGACACTTGATGAGCTTTATTCTCTCGCGAAGACAAAGCGTTATTCACACGCCAGAATCAGGAGAATTGTTCTTCATGCTTTCATGGGCTTTACAGCTGATGACTACAAGGGAAACCCACCTTATATTCACGTCCTTGCGATGAATGACAAAGGAAAAGAAATTCTTAAAGAAGCTAAAGAAAAAGCGAAGCTTCCGATAGTGACAAAGGCGTCAGACTTCGACTCACTTGACGAATACGGAAAACACGTTTTCTCCCTTGAAGATATGTGCACAGATGTATTCTCACTTTCATCGCCTTCAATCCTCCCCTGCGGAAGAGAAAAAACCAACGGTATAATCGTATTATAATAAACATTAAGCAAAAACGGCAGGGTCTTAACCCTGCCGTTTAACCTTATCAGTCTTCCATTTCCCAGTTATGCCATACGTTCTGAACGTCGTCATTGTCGTCAAACATATCAAGCATCTTGGTCATATTTGTGATATCCTCTTCGCTCGTAAGCTTAGTGTATGTGCTCGGCACGTACTCAACCTCAGCTGAGAGGAAAGAATATCCCTTAGCTTCAAGCTCGTCACGCACAGCACCAAGGTCATTGGGCTCAGTACGGATTTCAAAAACGCCTTCTTCATCAGTAATGAAGTCTGTCGCACCTGACTCAAGTGCATCTTCCATAAGCTTCTCTTCATCGACGTCCTCAGCTTCGATCATAATAATACCGCAGCGTGTGAACATAAATGAAACGCAACCGCTCTGACCCATATTGCCACCGAACTTATCAAAGTAGTGACGTACGTCACCTGCTGTACGGTTACGGTTGTCTGTAAGTGTTTCAACGATAACAGCGATACCAGACGGGCCGTAGCCTTCGTACATGATCTCTTCATAGTTATCTGAATTACCTTCACCTGCAGCCTTTTTGATAATACGCTCGATATTGTCGTTAGGCACGTTGTTTGACTTTGCCTTAGCGATTACGTCCTTAAGCTTTGTATTTACTGACGGGTCGGGTCCGCCATTTTTAACAGCAACAGCGATTTCACGTCCGATCTTTGTGAAAATCTTAGCTCTTGCACCGTCAGTTTTTTCCTTTTTACGTTTGATGGTACTCCATTTTGAATGTCCTGACATATTATCACCATTTTCAAAAAAATTTTAACTTAAAGATTATATAACAGTAGTAAAGATTTGTCAATATCACTTTAGAATGCTCCGTTTATGAATTTTCATCAGTTATACACTCACCGGCATACCCGTTTCATTCAAATATATTGTCAAAAAAACAAACCGTCGGAATAATCAGTAAGATTTTTCTGACGGTTTAAATTAATTTTTCTACTGGTTATATATTTTTGAGTCTTGCATACTCTTCTTCAGTTATTTCTATCACCTTTCCGTGCTTGAAGCCGTAAGGAAAGCTGAATTCTTCATCTGCACGTTTAAAGTCAGCATTTCCCGGACAAGGAGAAACAAACGGAACATAACCCATTTTATCCTTTTCACAACCAAAGAAATCAAGCATCAGGCACCATCTGCCATCCGGCAAGGTGTATGTTGTAGGACCCTCGTATGCACCCGGAGAATTGATATTTTTATGCATATACTCCTCAAAGCTCTCATCGTGTTCAAACGGACCGTAGAGATTTTTCGACGTTGCATGCATATTCATCGGCGGGTCTGATGAGTTTTTATAAAACAAGTGGTACGTATCCCCTACCTTAGTGATATGAGAGTCAAGAATCTCATTTTTCTTTGTAAAATAGAGCTTTGGCTCTGAGAAAATTTTAAAATCCTTCGTAGTGCTGCAATAAATCGACATATGGGTGAAATTATCCTCAGCGACAGTTGAGCCCCAATGTATCAGGTACTCTTCATTTTCCTCATCGAAGAAAATTTCAGGTGCCCAGAGACAGCCGAAATCATCCCGACCGAAGTATATAAACTCCTGCTCTGAGAAATTCACAAGGTCGTCGGTCCGCCACATACAAAGGCGTTTACTACCTGACGAATTGACTTTTTTCCAGTCGACATTATAGTTTTCGTCCATGCGGTATGCGATGCAAAGATCTGTTGTGATTATCACAAAACCGCCCGTGTGCAAACGTACTATCTCAATGTCACGGCAACCGCGTTCACTTTTGGTGCTTGTGAGAATCGGGTTGCCACCATTTACTTTTTCCCAATTCAATCCGTCCGGGCTGATACCAAAATATACCTGCTCTCCGTCAGGTGTTACTTTTTCTTTGAAATGCACAAACAAATATGGCATAAAATCACCTTTTGATTATTTTTTGAGTCTGATAACGTTCCAGCTGAAGGGCTTGAGTTCGACTGTAAGAGTTTTGTCGTCAATCGAAGGAACAGGATTGTTGTGCGGTCTGACCTTTACATCGTTGAAAGTGTTTTCTTCCTTTCTGTCATAACCATCCATTGAAATAAATTCGCAAGTTGTGTAGCCTTCGAAGTCCATAAGATTGACATCAAGAATCATTGACTCATCAATACTCTTGTTTACACAGAAAACTGTCATTTCTTCGTTCTCTTCATCATATGTAGCGATGGTTTCAAGGTAAGGAACGTCAGTAAAATTCTTACTGTCATATTTCGGAGAATCAACCAATGGGAGAAGAGCTGCACCTCTGCCGAAATTAGAAAAATGCATAAACGGGAAATATGTCGGCTGCTCAAAAACACCGCCGCCAGTCTGAGTAAATATAGGAGCAATAACATTGACAAGCTGTGCAAGACACGCAATCTTCACTCTGTCACAGTGACGAAGGAGAGTGATAAGCATTGAACCTACAAGAAGTGCATCCTCAAAGTTGTATATATCCTCAAGGAGTTTCGGGGCAACGCTCCACTTTTCAAACTTTGCATTGTTCGAATGGTACCATACATTCCACTCATCAAAGGAGAGGTTGATTGTTTTCTTAGAACGTTTTCTTGCCTTGATGTAGTCACATGTGCAGATGATTGAATAGATGAAATCTTCAAGTTCCATTGTAAGAGCGAGGAAATCCATTGCATCATCATTGTGATTACCGTAATACTGATGAAGTGAAACGTAATCTATGCTGTCATATGCAATTTCAAGGGATTCTGCCTCCCATTTGCCGAAAGTTGACATATTTCTGCTTGAAGAGCCACAGAGAACAGTTTCGATGCCGGGCGAAGTCCATTTCATAAGCTTCGAAGCCTCAAGTGCCGTTCTGCCGTACTCAACAGCAGTCTTTGCTCCCATCTGCCAGGGACCATCCATCTCGTTACCAAGGCACCAAAGTTTGATGTCGTGTGGTTTTTCTACGCCGTGAGAGCGTCTTAAATCTGACCAGTATGTACCTGAAGGATGATTGCAGTATTCGACGAGATTTCTCGCCTCATCGGGTCCTCTTGTGCCGAGATTGACAGCCATCATACATTCGGTATTTGCTTTTTTGCACCAGTCAAGAAACTCATTTGTGCCGAATTCATTCGGCTCAGTAGTTCCCCATGCAAGATCGAGTCGACGTGGTCTTTTTTCTACAGGACCTACGCCGTCCTCCCAGTTATAACCTGAAACGAAATTGCCGCCCGGATAGCGTACAACAGGAACATTGAGCTTTTTGACAAGATCAAGCACATCCTGTCTGAGTCCGTTTTCGTCCGCAGTCGGATGACCCGGCTCGTATATGCCACCGTAGACAGCTCTGCCGAGATGCTCGATAAATGAGCCGTAGATACGTTTATCAATATCGCCTATTCTGAATTCTTTTGCAAGTGTTACTTTTGCTTTCATTTTGTCACCCACTAATAGTATTTTTATACATTTTACCATAATTCAGTCTATAATCAATAGTTTTTGGGAGTTTTTATGCAAAACAACCCACGACAATGAGTTTGTCGTGGGTTGATATACTTTAATTCCAACGCTTAAAAACTACGATTTCAGGATTTGAACCACCTTCACCGTATTCGCAAACAAGCAGATATTTTTCGTCCGCCGTTAAGCCGTAACATCTGTCGCTGCCTTTCTTTTCAAGCTGATTAATATAATATGTTTTTTCATTATCCCAAAGTTTAACAAATTCACCACAAGGTAAAGGAAATTCAAGATTAACAAAATCACCTTTTCCCTGATGAAGCTGTGTTACAGTTTCCATGTCCTGTATGTTGAGTCCATTAAATAAATTTATCAGCTTCTCTTTCATAGTGAATATTCCTCCCGTTTTCTTTTTCTATCCATCTTTGCGGATTCTCCTGAATATAGAGCATATGTTCGTTGTAATCCTGCTGATTTCTTATAACATGATCAAAATATAATTTCTGCCAAACAGGAAATCCGATTTTTTTGGTAATATACCCTTTAAACTGTTTAAATATCCTTTCAGTCGTAGGGGCGACCATTGGACGTCCGTTTTCATCAGTATGAATTGTTAATATAAGATGAATATGGTCAGGCATAATTATATAACTGTCAACCGTTACGGCAGGATACTTTTGAGGTATATTTTTTATCGCTTCTTCTACCCAATATCTATATTGAGATAAGCATATATCAGAAGGACGTCCAATGGACGCCCCTACTCTTTTCCAAAAATAATTACGACGCTCCTTGGTGCACAATGTAAAGAAATATGAGCCCGGTGTGCTATAATCATAATTTTTTAAACGATAGTTTTTTCGTGTATGATATCTTTTTTCATTTATATTCATTTCTTAATTTTGGTGAACATTCTGACTGTTGAAAGTAGGAACTTGTAACTGTGTCGTGAAAACAATTCATAAACAAGCTGCCATTTCTTTTCAAGGTCGGATTTCACAAGATTCGGTTCGATAAACTCAGCATAGAATTTATGTTTATGTATATCGTGAAAAATCTCAATCTTTCTGTCATCCGTAAGTTCCGGATTCTGAGATATGAGCTTAACGATATTCATCGTAGACCTTGCTGAACGCATTGCAAACACCCTCTTTGTATTCTCACCGAGGATATCTGTACCGTCAAGATAATTATCCCATATCACCGATCTGACCGCAAAAATGCTTTTGTATATATCAGGATTAACTCTATGAGTCAGGCTCTCAGAATGCATTCTGTAATTATAGTAACATTCGGGGACGAAAACGATCTTTTCAGCATTGAAAACAGGATAAAGCGACTGAAGGAAATCGTCACCATTTTTGACGAAAGAATACTTGTCAGCATCAATGGTATCATTCTTATAAAGCTCTGTTTTAACAGCCTTTGTATTAAGAGAATTGAAATCCGTACTCGTCATCATCGCAGTATAGAATTCCTTTTTGTGAGCACCCTCAAAGACTCTCTTTTCGTTCCAATGAGGCGTACCCTTCTTCCTCACACCATCATAAACAGGTTCATGGAAGAAATAAAGTATATCACAGTTTTCCTCATTCAGCAGTTCGTCTGCTCTCTCAAGATATCCCTGATCATAATAGTCATCAGAATCGCAGAAAATGCAATACTCGCCCTCTGAATGATTCACAGCAAAAACTCTCGTGGCAAAGGAACCGCGGTTTTCATTGTGATAAACTTTAACTCTGCTGTCTTTTTTTGCATACTCATCACAGATCGCACCTGAAGAATCCTTTGATCCGTCATCAACCAGATTAACTTCAAAGTCTGTGAACGTCTGGTTCAATATGGAGTCAACACACTCATGCAGATATTTTTCAGCATTATACACGGGAACATTGACCGTAAATCTTACATTACTCATATTAAACCTCCTTATTCCACTTTTCAGGTAAGGTAAGCCACGAGCCTATAAGCGCATCGCTTGTTTCAGGCTGATAACGTGTAAAACCGCTTGCGATGGTAAACGTCAGTTCAGAGAAATAGAGCTGCGAATCTATTTCGTAGAAATCAACCCGAACATAAGGAATACCCTCTGAAAGTATCTTTGAATATTCAAGCATTTTGTCATAATTAACGGGTTTTTCCGGGATTTCATCAAAAGGGAGATATCTGCCGTGCGTAAACGGAGCATTTTCCCATTCCGGAGTAAGAAGTGACAGACGATCATTTTTCTTTCCTTCGACATTGCTTGAAACATAAATGTACTTGGGAACACCGTTAAAACAACTTACCTTATAGTTAATGATACCCGTTTTCTCCGTCTGTTTATCATCTTTCATATACTTCTCGCACATTATTCTGCGAGGTATATCTCTGTACTGCCATTCTCTAGAAACAGCTGAATAATCCTCCGCAAGACCCTTGCGAAGCTCATTTCTGACTTTTTCAATATCAAGCTTCGACTTATCCTTGCATATGCACATACCCTGTCCAGAATTATGGTTACACTTGAGTACAAACTGATCAGGCAGGGCATCAAAATCGATATCATCCGGACTTTCCCATACACCAAGTAAAGGTACGAGACACTCCTCGCCTATCTTTTGTGCTATATACGGTCTGACCGCAACCTTATCAGCCATCATAGTGTAATCAGGTCTCCGGTAGTAAAGCTTCAGCCACTGCAGCTTTTCATTGAATGTCTGCGGATTTTCAAGATCAAGCTCTTTGCCGAAGGTCGCTTTGTACAATCGTTTAAGGTACGTTTCATCAGGCATATCGTTATACTTACCTTTGGCTGCAAGTATTCTGAACCTGTAATCCTTATCAAGCAGCAATTTGGTGCCTGACTTTATAAGATGTACTATATCCATTTAAACCTCCGTTAACAGGGCTTATTCTTCGTATTCTTTTTCTTCTTCGTAGGTAAGGAAATCTTTCGTTATATAAACAGGCCTGTTTTTACCCTGCATATAAGTACGTGCAAGATACTCGCCGATAATTCCGAGGAAAATCAACTGAGTACCGCTGAGAATCATCATAAGTGTAATGATCGCTATTGCAGATGTAACATTTGCAGTTATTAAACCGATAATCAATGCAATAAAGAGATATGCAAAAGCTGCTGCTATCAAACCTATTCCCGCAAAGGTTGCAATCTTCAACGGAGCAGTAGTATATCCTACTATACCTTCAATCGCATAGATAAACAGCTTTGTCAGTGGCCACTTCGACTTACCTGCAGCTCTTTTCTGTGCAACATAAGGAATGTATGTTGTATTAAAACCAACAAAAGAGAACAAGCCTTTTGAAAAACGGTGATACTCCGTAAGTTTAATTATCTCATCTACAACCTTACGGCGCATAAGTCTGAAGTCACTTGCACCGGGATAAAATTCCACCTCACTGACTTTATTGATCAGCTTATAAAAACCTTTTTTCAGTAACGATATAGCTTTTCCTTCGCTTCTCTCGTCCTGATAAGCAGCGACACAGTCTGTATCCGGCTTGCTGTCAAGGATACTTACCATCTGTAAAACCACTTCGGGACGCTGCTGCAGGTCAGCATCGATAACACAGGTATACTCTCCTGCCGATTTACTGAGACCTGCATAGATAGCTGCTTCTTTTCCGAAATTACGCGAAAAGCTGACTACCTTAACATTGTCAGAAACCTTGTGAATTGCTCTGAGGATGTCGAATGTTTTATCTTTACTTCCGTCGTTAACAAATACAAACTCGTATTCCTCTATTTTTCCTTTAAAAACTCTTTTTGTTTCCTTGTAAAACTCATAAACTACTTCTTCTTCGTTATAACAAGGAACAACTAAAGATAACTTCATTTTATTTCTCCTTTATTAATTTATCATGCTGAGTTCATCAATATATCTTTCCAGAGCGTTCTGCCACGAAGGAAGGCGGCTGATACCTGCCTCATCAAGGCATGACTTTGAGAGACGTGAATTAAGCGGTCTCTGCGCCCTTGCAGGATACTGACTCGTCGGTATAGGATTTACTATGGCTTTTCTGCCGCCAAGTTTCATAATCTCCGACGCGAACTCAGCCCAAGAACAATAGTTTTCATTTGTGCCGTGGTAAATTCCGTATTTATCCGTGACAATAAGATCACAGATAAGACGTGAAAGATCCGGAGTATATGTAGGTGAACCTATCTGATCATCTACGACATTAAGCTCGTCCCGTTCTGCACCAAGACGAAGCATTGTTTTTACAAAATTATTACCGTTGATGCCGAAAACCCAGGATGTGCGTACGATAAAATACTTGCTGAGATGTTTTTTTACGGTGTTCTCTCCCTCAAGCTTTGTCCTGCCATAAACACTTTTAGGATCTGTACAGTCAGTAGTTTCAAACGGCTTGTCACCATCCCCTGCGTAAACGTAGTCTGTGCTGACGTATAACATCTTTGCATTAATTTCTTTACAAGCAACAGCAAGATTTTCAGTGCCGTCAACATTTACCTTGCGACAGGTTTCTTCATCATCCTCAGCTTTGTCGACTGCAGTATAAGCAGCGCAGTGAACGAGAATATCCGGACTGTAACTTTTTACATATGCAAGAGTCTGCTCCCTGTCAGTGATATCAAAATCCTGCAGATCCACACCCTTACAATCGATCCCTCGCAGATCAAGTTCTTTTATAACGTCATATCCCAACTGACCGTTGAAACCTGTAACAAGTACTCTCATATCAAACTCCTGAATCAATAAGAAAATTCTACATCGCTGTCTTTAAGAAGCGGTGCATTCATATCCTTTTGTGAAAGTATAGGATTTTCAATACCCCATTCAACATCGAGTGCAGGATCGTCAAACCTGATACTTCTGTCATCTGACGGTGAATAAAACTCATCTACCTTGTACATTACCTCAACGTCATCCGTCAAAGTAACAAAACCATGAAGACAACCCTTCGGGATAAAAAACGACTTTTTGTTTTCCCCTGAAAGCTCGACCGCATCCCACTGCATATAAGTAGGAGAACCTTTTCTTATATCAACAGCAACATCGAGAATAGTACCTCTCAGGCAAGTGAGAAGCTTACTCTGCGCGGTCGGATTAAGCTGACAGTGAAGTCCTCTGAGTGTACCTTTTTCGGCAGAAAAAGAGCGATTATCCTGAACGAAATCGATGTCAATTCCGATCTCTGCGAGTTTTTTCTTTGAATATGACTCCATAAACCAGCCTCTGTTGTCACCGAAAACATCAGGCTCGATTATAATAGCTCCGTCAACCTTTGTCTTAACTGCTTTCATAACTAAAACTCCTTACAGCTTACACCTTTTCTTTACCCCATCTCGGACGTTCACCGTTTTCGGAATAAATGATCTTACCCTCAGCAACCTTCATAAGATGCTGACCGTAAGCGGATTTACCGTACTTCTTTGCTGATTCGATAAGATTTTTCTTTGAAATCCAGCGTGAATTATACGCAATTTCTTCAGGAGCAGAAATCTTGATGCCCTGAAGTTTTTCAATGGTTCTGATGAAATTACAAGCATCTGTAAGAGCATCAACCGTACCTGTATCAAGCCATGCAAAACCTCGGCCCATAAGCTTGATATCAAGGTTACCATTTTCAAGATAAATCTGATTGATATCGGTTATCTCAAGTTCGCCTCTTGCTGAAGGCTTAAGATTTTTAGCATATTCAACTACCTTATTATCATAGAAATAAAGACCCGTTACCGCATAATTAGATTTAGGCTCTGTGGGTTTTTCAACGATAGAAACGGGTTTTCCTTCTTTGTCAAACTCAACAACACCGAACTGCTCCGGATTATCAACATAGTAGCCAAAAATAGTGGCTCTGTTCTTGTTCTTTGCAGCCTGACGAAGCATATGTCCGAAACCGCTTCCGTAGAAAATATTGTCACCGAGTACCATTGCAACACTGTCCTTACCGATGAACTCTTCACCGATAATGAATGCCTGTGCAAGACCGTCAGGACTTTCCTGTACTGCGTAAGAAAGCTTAAGACCGAACTGTGATCCGTCACCCAGAAGAGTTTTGAACTTAGGGGTATCATCAGGAGTAGATATAATAAGAATCTCTCTGATACTCGCAAGCATAAGCGTTGATAACGGATAATAAATCATCGGCTTATCATATACAGGAAGAAGCTGCTTACTGGTTACCATCGTTAAGGGATAAAGTCTTGTGCCCGAACCTCCGGCAAGAATAATACCTTTCATTAACTTTTACCTCCATTGAACATCGTGCCTCCGTGACAGTCGATGCCGACAATCAACGGAAAATTTTTAATTTTAATTCTTTTAACTGATTCGCAGCCAAGGTCAAAAAATGCAATTTCTTCACATTTCTCAACACATTTAGCTGCAAGAGCACCTGCTCCGCCTATTGCACAAAGATAAACGGCTTTATTTCTGCAAATAGCCTGACAAACAGTTTCGTCTCGTTCACCTTTTCCAATCATGGCCGAAAGACCTTTATCAAGTAAAAGCGGTGCATACGGATCCATCCTGCCTGATGTGGTAGGACCACAGGAGCCTATCGCCATACCTTCAGGTGCAGGTGTGGGACCTGCATAATATATACATCCTCCGTCAAGCTCAAACGGGAGCTCTCCACCCTCATTTATAATAGCGACAAGTCTTTTATGCGCCGCATCACGTGAAGTGTATACCGTGCCTGAAAGAATAACTCTGTCACCTGCATGAAGCATAGCCGCCTTACTTTTAAGCTCAGCCGTATCAAGAATATACTCTGCCATTATTTTAACTCCTTAAGAAGCTTTTTGAGAAGTTTCTTTGTATCTTCCGGCTTCGCATTTTCATTTTTTTCGAGCTTTTCAAGTGTCTTTGTTATACGTTTACGTGCACCATCAAGCTTGTCATCTGCAGCTGCTACAAGCTTTTTTGCTGTATCTGATGCTGTTTCTACAAGTTCGTCACACATTCTTACCGTTTCCGACACATACTCTTCATTACCATGAGTTGACTCCGAAAGCTTCTTTTCAAGTGCTTCCTTTTCCAACGTTAGATCTTTTATCTGAGCTTTTTTCTCGTTAAGCTCAGATTCTGTTTCCTTCACGGTTTTCCTGAGCTGAGATACCTGCAGTTCTCTTTCTTCAAGATCTCGCGCAAGCTTTGTGTTCGACTTTTCTTTTTCCTCAAGCAATACTTTGTATTTCTGCTGAGTGGTTTTGAGCTGATGAATATAACTGATTACCTCCACACGGTCGAATCCGCCGAATGGTGTCTTTTTAAACAATACATCTTCCTTCATCGCAAAACTTCCTTTATGATTTATTGACGTAAAAAATTTCAGTTACGTTGTTTATCGGTTCTGAAACACCGTTTTCAGGGGTATATACATACATATCTCCTGCACCGTAAGTATCATAAGCGCCGGTATTTTTAATGTAAGCCATACCCTTCGAATTAAAGACAAAATTATGCAGACTGACATCTTTATCAATCTCTTTATAACCATCTGCAGTATATACCGCAACATCCATAAGCTCAGCACCTGACTGCTGCCTTGAAAGCAAGATCACACAGTCATTTTCTGTCACATAGTATGAATAAAGGTTATCAGCAAGATGTTCTGTCTCTCCGTCAGCTGAATGTCTGAAAAGAGAAATTCTGCCTAGATCATCTTCCTTTGTATAGTATAGATATCCGTCTGTATACTCACAGTCTGCGATATCGCTGTCTATCAATTCACCTTTTTCAATCGCTTTGGTGCTGACAGCATTATGGTAAAGCTTACCGTCAGAAAGTGCGTAAAGTGAATTTTTCGAGCCGAGAATATACTGTGTCTTCTCGACATCATACTCATCCACAGTAAGCTCGATCACTCGTTTTGAGTCATACCATGTATAGATACACTCATCAGAAAGTCCGTATGAATCACTGACTGTTTCTTTAACGTAGTCAATAGCACTTGCAACATCCTCTTTTTTTGCAAGCTTCACAAGACTATCCATCTCGATTTTATTTTCGACTGCTATGACAGATTTTGCATAAATAAGACGAGGTGAATCCGCCTCTGAAAAACCAAGCACGTTTTCAAGCATTACACCTGTTGCAAGTTCTTTTTCAACACCGTTATAGACATAGCAGGTATACGTATCTTTGACCGCAAGACCGAGGTCAAAAGCGTCAAGTTCATTACGTATATCGTCCCTGAGCAGCTTCGCTTTGTACTTCTTCTCGGCAACATTGAACGAATTGTAATCAAGTACATATCTGTCAAAAAAGTAACCGACATTAATCATATAGTCGCCTTCAACAGGCCGTTCAAGCGTTGCGTCATTATCGTAATACGGGTCATTTATAAAGTCCTTCCAATCGACATTGGACGTTTCCTTTTTAAAATAGTACAGATTGCCCGTAACCGAATAGTTATTCATATAAACTTCGCTGACACCCTCGCAGACCGACGCAGGAGCATCAAAGTTTTTAACGCTGAAGATATCAACAGCATCGTCTTTCTTACTGTCGACAGTATAAAGCACCTCAAACCCATCTTCAGAGTCATAGAAAGCAACGTGACCAATCCCGCTCACAACATTCTGTGGATCTTCACCGAATCGTTTTCTGTGCAGCGAATGAGTTGAACTGATCATCCTTGTAAAATAAACCACATCACCCTTACAAGGAAGGAACACATCCTCAGCATCCTCTGCTATCAGCTCCGTTGTACCTTCTTCAGCATTGTAGAGATAGTAGCTTTTCACATTTTTATCAGTCTTACTGTAGCACATAAAGCTTCCGTTGGAATTAATGTGCCAGTCTTCATCAATACCGTTATCAATATAAGATCCGCCCTTTTTAAGCGACTTTTTATTTCCGATATCGACAACCTTCAGATCAAATTTACCTGTCTTTGAATCTGCGGCGGTAGTATAATAAAGCATTCTTCCGCAGTCTGACACTTTCACTTCCTTTGCATCTGAAATAGCGTAAGTGTTTCCGTCAGAAAGAAGGATTATATTTTTATTTTCACTTATATATACAGACTGCACGTATGAGTCGTTTTTTCCGCTTTTGACAGCAAAAAACACCGTTCCCGTGACTACTGACAACGCCAGAACAGCACAAACTGCAGCGACAATCATTTTTCTGTATTTTTTATTTAAAATCGTTGAAAACGACCTTTTTTTCTTTTTTATGTCTGACTTCTGAAAGTCATTTCTATCATTTAAAACTTCTGCTTTTTCGTAATCGGGAACCGGAGTATATTCAACCGGCTGAATATCGTCCGAAAAATTCATTGCTTCATAAATTGGCAAAAGCTCAGACTTATTTACCGCCTGAGCATCATCAACATTTTTATTTGTGTTCAATTCAAATTTATCGTTGTTCTTCACTTTGTATCCACCTCGGATTGAATGAACCAAACATAAACCTGTCCTATCTGACTGCCCCGTGAGTGCGGGGCAGTCAGAAAAAAGGGTTATTTCATTGAAATAGCTTTCTTAGCCTTCTCTACGATATTTGAAGCACAAAGACCGTAAATCTTGAGCATTTCTACTGCAGGTCCTGAAGCACCGAACTTATCTTCAACACCTACACGTACTACAGGTACAGGATACTCTTCGCAGACTACCTCTGCAACTGCTGAACCGAGACCGCCGATGATATTATGCTCCTCAGCTGTAACGAGAGCACCTGTCTCCTTAGCTGCTTTGAGGATGATGTCTCTGTCGATAGGCTTGATCGTGTGAATATTGATAACTCTTGCAGAAATTCCTTCTTCTGCGAGCATATCCTTAGCAATCATAGCTTCGTTAACCATAAGACCCGTAGCAATAATCGTAACATCGTTGCCGTCTGCCATTTCGATACCTTTGCCGATCTCGAATGTATAGTTATCGGGATCGTTGAATCTTGGCACTGCAAGTCTGCCGAATCGAAGATAAACAGGGCCCTCATACTCTGCTGCTGCAAGTACAGCTGCACGAGCTTCAACGTCATCTGCAGGGTTGATAATAACCATACCCGGAATAGTTCTCATAAGTGCGATATCTTCACAGCACTGATGAGATGCACCGTCTTCACCTACTGAAATACCTGCGTGAGTAGCACCAAGCTTAACATTAAGGTGAGGATAGCCTATAGTGTTACGTACCTGCTCAAAAGCACGTCCTGCAAGAAACATTGCAAATGAACTTGCAAAAACTGTATGACCTGTAGTTGCAAGACCTGCTGCAACACCTACGAGGTTTGCCTCAGCGATACCTGCATCGTAAAATCTTTCAGGAAAAGCCTTTTTGAAAGCACCTGTCTTAGTAGCTGCTGCAAGGTCGGCGTCCATAACGATGAGACTTTTATCTTTTTCGCCCAATTCAACCAAAGCCTGGCCGTAAGCGTCTCTGGTTGCGGTTTTAATTACATCTGCCATGATTATGCCTCCAATTCTGCAAGTTTTGCCTGAAGTTCTGCCATTGCCTTTTCATACTGCTCTGCATTCGGAGCTGTACCGTGCCATGAACACTGGTCTTCCATAAATGAAACACCGCAGCCCTTTACAGTCTTAACGATGATAGCTGTAGGCTTACCCTTGAACTCTGATGCTGCCTTGAATGCTGCATCAATCTCATCAAAAGAGTGACCGTAAATCTCAATAACATTCCAGCCGAATGCTCGGAACTTCTCAGGGATAGGATAAGGAGAGTTGACCTCAGCAACTGAACCGTCGATCTGAAGGTTGTTGTTGTCGATTACTGCACAAAGATTGTCAAGTCCCTTTGCTGAAGCAAACATAGCTGCCTCCCATACCTGACCTTCCTGAATTTCACCGTCTCCAAGTACTGTATAAACTCTGTAGTCCTTATTGTCGATCTTTCCGCCAAGAGCCATACCTACTGCTGTAGAGATACCCTGACCGAGTGAGCCTGTGCTCATATCGACACCCGGTGTAAGCTTCATGCTCGGATGTCCCTGAAGCATTGAGCCGGGTTTACGGAGATTTTTGAGCTCTGATACCGGGAAAAATCCTTTGTGAGCAAGTACTGCATAAAGAGCAGGTGCCGTATGTCCCTTTGAAAGAACAAAACGGTCTCTGTTCTCATCCTTCGGATTTTTCGGATCTACATTGATGTGTTCAAAATAGAGATATGTGAGTACATCTGCTATTGATAATGAACCACCGGGATGACCTGATTTTGCATTGAAAACGCCTTCAATTACACCCATGCGAACATTGCATGCTTTGATCTGTAACTGTTTTTTTGTTGCTGCGTCCAAAATAACACCTCCAATAAATTAACAGGAACGCTTAAGCGTCGCCTAATGATTGGCTTTTTAAAAACTTTGTAAAATACTCAGGCAGCTCTGCCTGAAGCTCAATGTATCTGCCGTCACGAGGATGAACAAATCCTATCAGTCCTGCGTGAAGACACTGACCACCAAGCGAAACAACTCCGTTTTTCGGTCCGTATACCATATCCCCTGCTACGGGATGTCCGATATGTGACATATGGACTCTGATCTGATGAGTACGACCCGTTTCGAGAGTTACTTTTAAAAATGAAAACTTATCACTTTGTGAAAGCACTTCGTAATGAGTGACCGCTGAACGTGAATTTTTCTCAATGACACACATTTTTTTGCGGTCTTTCGGACTTCTGCCTATCGGTGCATCCACCGTACCGCTCAGCTCCTTGAACCTGCCGTGTACTACAGTTCTGTACTGTCGCGTAAAGGAATGCTCCTTTATCTGTGCTGCAAGTTTTTCGTGAGCGAAGTCATTCTTGGCAACTATGAGAAGTCCGCTTGTGTCTTTATCAATCCTGTGGACTATCCCCGGACGGATAACTCCGTTGATCCCCGAAAGGCTGTCACCGCAGTGATGCAGAAGTGCATTGACAAGAGTTCCGTTATAATTACCTGCCGCAGGATGAACAACCATTCCTCTTGGCTTATTTACAACGAGAAGGTCACTGTCCTCATAAACTACATCAAGTGGTATATTTTCCGGTTTCGCTTCTATCTCAACAGGTTCAGGAGTCATAAACCTTATCCCGTCACCTGCTGAAAGCTTAAAACCCTTTGAAACAACCTTTGAATTTACCGTAACCTCTCCGTCCTCAAGCACTCTCTGGATGTGTGAACGTGTATACTCCGTAAGCTCTGATAGGGCTTTATCTATCCTGACACCTGCAAAGTCATCAGGTACAGTTATCAGAATTTCATCCATTTTTATCACCTGCTTTTTTGAGTTTCTGCTCTCTGATAAGGTCATAAACGGTATAACCCATTATCATAAAAGCACCGCAGGTAACAAGAATATCTGCAAAATTGAACACGGCAAAGTTCACAAACTGAACTTCGATAAAGTCAACAACAAAGCCACGGAAAATTCTGTCCAGAAGATTACCCAGTCCGCCTGATATAACCATAACCGCACAGACCTGATAAAACTTATTTTTGATTTTCCCCATAAGCAAAGCAACTATCCCTGCAATCAGCAATACTGCCGTAAAGACTGAAAGTAAAGTAGTACTGTTACTGAATGAGCCGAATGCAGCTCCCGTGTTTCTGACATACTGCCAACCGATGAATCCGTCAATAAAAGACTTTTCGCCTATCGGCTGAAGATCACGTTCAACAAAATACTTTATAATCTGATCAACAGCGGTAAGGACCGCTATTGCAATCAGGTTCCACAGTTTTTTCATTATTTCTTGAAAAAGCTCTTGAATTTTGATGCAAGGTCGTCGCCGCCGTTATTGCCATCAAATACTTCATCAAACTCGTCTTCTTCGTCTTCTGCAGCTTCTTCTGCAACACCATATGAAGCGATCTTATCAACGTTAAGTCTGAATCCGCCCGCCTCAGCTTCATTCTTTGGCTTAGTGAACATAATGTCACCGGAAGACTTATTGCTGTCGGAGAAGAAATCAACGATTTCATTAAGGTCAGCGTTCGACTCTTCCTCTACTGAAGGAAGTACAAACTCCTTGACATCCTCATCATCCATCATCTGAATGGGTTCTTCCTCGACAATCTCCTCGTATATCTCGTCCTCAGCATCTGTATCTTCAGTCTCTTCGATCATCTGCTGTAATGTGTTCACATCAACGTTTTCAGCCTCACGCTCAACGATGATCTCGTCTGCATTTTCAGGTTCTGCGGGTTCGAAAGCCGCTACTGCTACAGGCTCTTCATAAGCCTCTTCAACGATACTTTCCACAAAAATTTCAGGCTCTGCTTCGATTACCGGCTCTGCAGCTTCCGGTTCTTCTGCGACAGCTACGGGTTCTTCCTTCTGCTCGTCAATCTGTGCATAAACGATCTCAGGGATCTTCTCAATGAGTTCAAGCTGCTGTGCATATGAATCAAGAATCTGCTTTTTGAACTTTGTAACTTCAATCTTCATCATCTCAAGAGAAGCTTCTTCTTTGATCATCCAGTCTCTTGCTGAAATAGCAGCTTCCTTTGACTCGTGAGTAGCATCAAAGATGATCTTCTCTGCCTGCTTCTTAGCTTCTTCTACAAGAGCCTGTGCCTGATAAGCAGCATTAGTCATCTTCTCATTTATTTCAGCGTCTGTTTTTGCATTTTCAGCAACAGCTCTTGCCTGAGCTTCAGAAACCATAGCTTCTGCTTTCTCTCTTGCTTCACGCTGAATCTGCTCTGACATACGCTGTGCTGTAAGGAGTGCATTACGGATATTATCTTCGTCTTTTCTGTACTCCTCAAGTCTTTCTGCAAGCAGACTTATCTTTTTATACATCTCACCGTTTTCACGGAACATCTGCTCATATGATGCGGCAACCTCCTCAAAGAAGCGATCAACGCCGTCTGCTTTATAAGCATTACGACCTGATGCCTCGAAATGATGGTTTTTAATCTTTGCCGGTGTTAACATATGCTCGTCCTCCTGTATTTTAAACTGAATTTATTAATAATTTGAGTAATCAAAACCGTCAAGAAGTTCGCCTGTAAGCGGAACATTGTACGGTGTGATGATATATGCTCTGCCTGCTACTCGCTTCATTTCTCCGCCGTTTGCATAAGCAACACCGCTCAAGAAGTCGATGATTCTGACAGAGATATCATTCGGGCAGGTTTCAAGATTGAGAATAACAATTCTCTTTTCGTTAAGAACATCAGCTACTGAACCTACATCCTCATATCTGTCAAGCTTTTTAAAGACAACGTGTGCCTTTGCTGATGGAGCTGCAGGAGCAGAAGTACGCATATCCACAACCTTTGAGTCAGATGTCTCACGCGGACGGTTAAAGCCGAAATTGTTGCTTCTGACATCACGTGAATAGTCATCGTCTCTGCGATCGTTTTCTCTCATATCCATATCATCAAAATATTCCTCTTCGGAAACATTGAAAATATTTTTAAACTTATCAGTGAATCCCATAAAAAGTCCTCCGTTTATATTCTTTAGTATACTCTTCTGCCGAAAAGTGATGAGCCGACACGTACCATTGTAGAGCCTTCAAGTATAGCACTTACATAGTCATCAGACATACCCATAGACAGAATACTCATATTAACATTATCTAATTTTTTTGCCTTTATGTCAAGAAACATTGTATACATATTTGAAAAAAATTTACGATTTTCTTCTTCATTTGTACAAATGGGTGGAATTGCCATCAGACCTTGAATTCTTATGCCCTGAATTTCCGACATTTCACATACTGTTTCGTAAAGCTTTGACGGGTCAAGACCAAATTTACTCTCCTCACCGCCTATATTCACCTCAACGAGAACATCAGTTATTATTCCCTTTTTCTGTGAAACTTTACCTATCTCGTTTGCGACTTTTATGCTGTCCACACCGTCGATCATATCTACTTCACCAACAATCTGACGGACTTTGTTGGTCTGCAGATGTCCGATGAGATGCTTCTCAACGCCGTCGAGATTAAGTTCGTCACGTTTGCCAAGAAACTCCTGCACTCTGTTCTCACCTATAAGGTCAACGCCGAGTGAAAGAGCGTGATTGATATAAAGACTGTCAACAGTCTTAGTAACCGCCATAAATCTTACATCATCGGGATTTCTACCGCTTCTGACAGCCGCCTGAGCAATATTTTCAGTTATAACCTTGTAGTTCTCCTCTATATCGTGAAAACGTGCTTTAACCAACGCTTCGTCCATTTTTAAGATTCCTTCCCTTCACTATTACTTCATCATAACGCTGTATGGGTCTGATACCCTGGAACGACGACGAATCACTTTTCACTATCGAGTAATCACCGTCGGTATATATTACCTCGACTCTTCGTGCATTCATAACCGTACCACGAAGAATATATACAACCGTCATCTTCTCGGGTTTACTTGTCTGTACGGACGTGGTTTCCTCATCTTCTCCTGCAGTAGTAGTTTCTTCTGCCGGATCATAGGTGTGAATCGCACTCGTCTTCACTCGGTAGCCTGTATGTTCCTCTACAACAAGCTCAACGCTTTCAATTCTCATATTTGCGTATGTTTCATTCATCGCATTACAGGAGAGCGCAACGGCAATCTTTCCGTCCTTTGCTGCTGACAGATACTCAACCAATACAGTAACATTATCATAACCGTATTCCGGAAGATTGATTTTGAGCGAGTCACCTTTTTCAAGGAGTTTTGAGTACTTGCTTTCAATGTTTGCGATAATGTACCACTTATAGCTTCCGACTATCTTGCCGATCTTGCCGCTTACTGCAACCGGCTTATAGCTTAGTGCTGAATCAACAGTCGAAACAGTAATGTCTGAAAGTGAATCGTAATCAACTGCAGCTTCATATCCGTCGACATTACTTATATAGTAACCTGACAGCGGAGCCGGTACATTTTCAGTAGAAATGCCTTTAGCTTCAAGCTCAGCGATACGTTTATCGAGAGCAGCTATCTTTGATTCTATGTCGATCGTACCGTCTCTGAGCACCTGCTTACTTGCAAGTGATTCTTCAAGGTCACCTACATTATCTGAAAGAGAAGCGTAGTTTCCAGAATTAACGGTTTTAAGAAAACGTGTATACGCAGCATCAATATCCTTATTGAGCTTCTGCATATCAAGTGCACCGAGTTCCGTCTGCTCGTTAAGCTGAGTGTATCTGTCACGGATTCTGACAGACTCTTCAAGCTCAGCGAAATCAGCCGCATCCTGTTCCTTTGTGCATATACGTGCAACGGTATCTCCACTTGCAACACGGTCACCGTCTGCCACTAAAGGAACGTGAGTACCGTCTGCCTTGCCGTCCAGATACTGTTCATCACGTACTATGAAAGCTTCAAGATTTACTACATCCTGAACGGTAACCTCGTCGACTACCTCAGTCTCGTACTCATTTTTATTCATTTTGAATACGTCCTGAAAAAGGTAGACCATAACAGTGAGAATAAGCACTATGCATATCGCATTTATCCACTTTTTATCCTTTTTCATACCATTATGCTCCTTTCCCAATCCGTTATTTTATCAAACACCGCTTTATACAGTTCTTCCTTTTCTTCGAAAGAATCCAACATAAACCAGTTTATATTTTTATTACGTCTGAACCATGTCAGCTGTCTTTTGGCATATCTGCGTGTGGCTTGTCTGAGATTATCAGCAGCCGACTCAAGGGTAATCTCACCGTCGAAGTACGGTCTGAGTTCTTTACATCCTATAGCCTGAGATGAGGTGGACGTGTTTTCCTGCGAAAGATAATCCTTTGCCTCTGCTTCAAGACCGTTTTCAAGCATTATACTCACTCTGAGGTTGATCCTCTCATAAAGAAAATCTCTGTCAGTTGCATCAAGACCGATGAACAAAACTTCATACGGACTTTCAGCGTGAGAATTTTCAATCTGCTGAGTCATTGTCGTTCCTGAAGAATACCAGACTTCAAGTGCCCGTACAATACGCTTGACGTTATTCGGATGCATCTTTCCGGCATATTCGGGATCAATTTCCCGAAGCTCATCAAGGAGACTTCCGACACCTTCATTTTCCACTCTCGCAAGTAGCTTTTCGCGAACTGATTCATCAAAAGAATCCTCTGTAAGCTGAACATTATTGAGAAGAGTATCAATATAAAGTCCCGTGCCACCCACGATTACAGGAAGCTTTCCTCGTGAATAAATATCTCGGATACACTCGCCCGCAAGCTTCTGATACTCTGCCACGCTGAAGGCTTCAGTGTTATCAAGAAAATCCATCATATGATGAGGTATGCCTTTTCTCTCCTCTTGAGTAGGTTTAGCCGTTGAGATATCAAGTCCCTTATAAATCTGCATAGAGTCAGCAGAAACAGCCTCTCCTCCGAATCTGAGACAAATTTCAACAGCAAGATCGGATTTACCTGATGCTGTCGGGCCGACAACGGCTATGACGGGTATTTTGTTCATCAGGCATCCTCCTTTACTTTATATTCTACCGAAATTCTTTTCTATGTCGTACTTTGTAAGCTCGATAAGTACGGGTCTGCCGTGCGGACAATACCGTATATCAGGACTATTGAGAAGTTTTTCAACAAATGAATTAAGCTCAAAAGCCGTAGTCTTATGTCCCGCCTTTATAGCAGCCCTGCATGCTGTTGAATGGTAAATCCAATCAAGCTTTTCAGGGATAAGCTCTTTTCTGTTGTCTGCAAGATAGCTTGCAAGCTCCATTACAACCCCTGCTAAATCGGCATCTGCTACAGCCGTAGGGCACTCGTTGAGAATTACCATTCCGTTGCCAAAGTCCTCGACTGAGTATCCTGCCTCTGACAAAACTTCGAGATTATCAAGAACAGCAGAATATTCCTCTTTGCTGAGAGTTACGGTAACGGGCACAAGGAGCATCTGAGTTTCGATCTCACCCTGAGACGCTCTGTATTTTTCAAAAAGCATACGCTCATGTGCTGCGTGCTTGTCAATAAGCAGAAGCTTTTCACCCTGTTCAACAAGGATATAGGTTTTGAAAGCTTCGCCTATAACTCTGTAAGGTTCAACCTCAGGAATTTCTTTTTCTTCAACAGTTTCAAAAGTTACAACTTCCTCTTCTCTGACAACCGCAGGCTCCGGAAGCTTTACTTCAGGTTTCGTTTCTTCAGGTACGGTTCCCGAAACAAGAACCGCTTCTTCTCTTACCTCAACCTTTTCTTCTTTTATAACTACAGGTACATCCGGTATGAGATTAACTTCTTCAGTCTGCACTTTAAATACAGATTCATCACGCAGTATCTGAACAGGCTTTACTGTCTGAACCACCTCTTTAGGCGGCTGTTCGGGAGCTGACCTGAAGTCATCGGCAGTAGTTTTCTGCCAGAAATCTTCTTTCGAAACCTTTTCAAGCTGCTGTTCATAGATCCTTATCTGCTTACCGCTTACGGGTTGCGGCATATACTGTTTCTGAACAAACTGCCTGGACTTCTGCTGAATATTTGCCTGAACTCTGCTGTCACCTTCGGTAAGAGCAGACTTGGCACAGTAATAAATTGCATTAAAAATAAGCTTTTCATTGGCAAAACGCACTTCTGTTTTTGCAGGGTGTACGTTGACATCGACACTCTGTGCATTTGCCTGAATATTGAGAACACAAGCAGGGAATTTTCCTGCCATAATCTGATTTTTATAAGCTTCCTCAAGAGCAACAAGACCTGTACGAGTTTTGATAAATCTGTTATTCAGGAAGAAAAACTGCATCGTTCTGTTCGGTCTTGCATTGAACGGTTTTGAGATAAATCCGCTTACTCTTATACCCTCAAGCTCGTACTCTGCAGGAATGAGCGTAGACGCAAATTCCTTGCCGAGAACATTATAAATTGCACTTTCAAGCTTGCCGTCACCCGTTGTGAAAAGAGCATCTTTTCCGTCACGGATAAAGCGTATACTAACCTCAGGATGAGAAAGTGCTATCCTGTCCACAACACCTGCGACAGCATTCGCTTCAGTTACATCCTTTTTGAGAAACTTCATTCGTGCAGGAGTGTTGTAGAAAATATCTCTGACGATGAGAGTCGTACCCTCAGGGCATCCTGCATCGTCAAGAAGCATCTCTTCTCCGCCCTCGATACAGTAACGTGTGCCTATCTCTTCGCCCTTGGCACGTGTCATCATCTCTACTCTTGAAACAGCCGCTATTGAAGCAAGTGCTTCACCACGGAAGCCGAGAGTAAGAATTGAATTAAGGTCGTTTTCGTTTGCTATCTTACTTGTAGCGTGGCTGATAAAAGCCTTTCTTACGTTTTCACGGTCGATACCGCAACCGTTGTCCGTTATGCGGATATAGGTTATGCCGCCCCGCTGGATTTCGAGCGTGATTTTATCAGCGCCTGCGTCAATGGCGTTTTCCATTATTTCTTTTACTATGGAGGCAGGTCTTTCGACTACCTCGCCTGCCGCTATAAGCTCTGCGAGATGTTTTGGTAATATGTTAATCTGAGGCACTGAATCACCTTCTTTTTATATCTTTTCCGCTTCCTTTTTGAGTTCGTAAAGCATCTGTAAGGATTCTATCGGAGTCAATGTATTTATATCAAGTATCTTTAATTTTTCGACAATATCATTTCCTGCATTTGAACCGAATGAGAGCTGCAGTTCTTCCTCTTTCGGGGTTTCAACAGTTCTTACAACTGTTACAACACCCTTTTCTTCGAGCTCTTTGAGAATTGACTTGGCTCTGTTAACAACAGCATTCGGCACACCTGCAAGCTTTGCAACCTCGATACCGTAGCTTCCGTCTGCACCGCCTCTGATGATACGGCGAAGGAATGTTATGTCATCACCGCGTTTTTTAACTGCTATGTTGTAATTCTTTGCACCATCGAGCTCACCTTCAAGCTCGGTGAGCTCGTGATAATGGGTGGCAAAGAGAGTTTTTGCTCCCAGCTTCTTTGAATCTGCGACATATTCAAGCACCGCACGAGCGATACTCATACCGTCAAAAGTTGACGTACCCCTGCCGATTTCGTCGAAAATCAACAGACTGTTTGCGGTTGCATTTGTGAGAATATTGGCGACTTCACTCATTTCAACCATAAAGGTTGACTGACCTGATGCAAGGTCATCCGAAGCACCTACACGGGTAAAGATACTGTCTACAACGCCTATCTGCGCACTCGATGCAGGAACAAAGCTTCCGCACTGAGCCATAAGCACAATAAGTGCAACCTGACGCATATAGGTGGATTTACCGGCCATATTCGGTCCTGTTATGATTGCACAGCGGTTTTCGCCGCAGTCAAGCGTAGTGTCATTGGGTACAAACGGTGTGTCCTTGACCATTTTTTCAACGACGGGATGTCTGCCGTCCTTGATTATAATTTCGTGTCCGTCAGTCATCTGAGGACAGGTGTAATTGTTTTTAAGTGCGACATTTGCAAGTGAACAGAGTACATCAACCGTTGCAACGGCATGAGCAGTTTTCTGAATTCTGTAAAGCTCCTGCGCAACACGGTTTCTGACCTGAACGAAGATTTCATACTCAAGCTTTACAATTCTCTCCTGAGCACCGAGCACCTTTGACTCAAGCTCTTTGAGTTCGCTTGTTATGTATCTTTCACAGTTTGCAAGTGTCTGCTTTCTGATGTATTCCTCAGGCACAAGCTCTTTGAACGAGTTTGGAATTTCGATATAGTAGCCAAACACGCGGTTGTAACCGATCTTAAGCTTTTTAATACCTGTTTTTTCCTGCTCTGTCTGCTGAACAGCTGCGATATATCCTTTACCGTTTGTAACGATATCACGCAGTGAGTCAAGCTCTTCGTTAAAGCCGTCTTTGATCATTCCGCCCTCTCTTACAGTGAAGGGAGGATCTTCCTGAATCGCACCGTCGATAAGCTGTTCAATGTCTTCAAGCAGGTCGATATTCTGACACATCTCTGCAAGTAAAGCCGACTTGCACTCTGATATGCAGGATTTTATATCCGGCAGAAGTCTGATTGTAGAAAGAAGTGAGCGAAGCTCTTTTGCATTGGCAGTTTCATATACGATACGTGCCATGAGTCTTTCCATATCGCTGACATCTGCAATATTTTCAATTTCATTGTTAAGAAGAAGAGAGTCTGAACAAAGCTCCTGCACGGCATTGTGCCTTCTGCTGATTTTAGCTATATTCAGAAGCGGCTGCTCAAGCCAGCTTCTGATAAGACGTTTGCCCATAGCAGTCTTTGTCTTATCAAGAACCCAGAGAAGTGTACCACGCCTTTCACGGTTACGCATCGTTTCGGTGAGTTCAAGGTTTCTTCTTGAAGAGAAATCGAGCTTCATAAACTGATTGTCCGAATAAAAATCGATATCTCTTATGTTATCAAGTCCTGATTTCTGCACCTCTGTGAGATAATCAATAGTTGCACCCAGAGCGCAGACAGCCTCATCATTGCCCTCGATACCAAGCTCTGTGAGGCTCTTGCTGAAGTGATTGATTATCACCTGTCGGCTGTAGTCAACGTTGACTTTTTCGGAGTCGATTTCGTCAGCCGTACACTCCACACGGTTTTTGACAAAATCACGGATCTTATCACTTTTTATAACCTCACGGTTATATCTGATCTCCGTCGGCATATATCTGCCGATTTCATTTACAATTTTGTTTGCGGGATTTTTCTCGTTGATCTGAGTAAGATTGAGTTCACCCGTCGACACATCGGCAAAGCACACGCCTGCCGATGTACCGTTAAGCCAGATTGAGCAAAGGAAATTGTTTTTCGACTCATCGAGCATACTGCTTTCTATGACAGTTCCCGGTGTAAGAATACGTACAACGTCACGCTTGACGATTCCCTTCGCTGTAGCAGGGTCTTCGGTCTGTTCACAGATGGCAACCTTGTAGCCTCGTGAAACAAGACGGGCAATATAAGAATCAACGCTGTGGAAAGGCACACCACACATCGGTGCACGCTCTTCCTTACCGCAGTCTCTTCCTGTAAGAACCAGTTCAAGTTCACGTGAAGCAGTCTTAGCGTCCTCAAAGAACATCTCGTAAAAATCGCCCAATCTGAACATGAGGATAGTGTCCTGATAATTCTTTTTTATCTCAAGATACTGTCTCATCATCGGCGTCATTTCAGCCATCTGTTTTCACCTCAGTAAAATTTGTCTTCCTTAGTTTTAAAAATTAGTGGCAACCGCCGCATGAGCTGCATTCGCCTGAGCAGTTATGCTCGTGAGCAGCAGGATCACAAGTAGCAGGATCTTCACCCTGAACGCACATAGCAAGGATCTGTGTGAGATAATTCATCATATCGTCAACAGCCTTTCTTGCTGCCTCATACTTCTGCATATTTTCGTTTGCCATTACTGCTGCATAAACTTCTGAGAACTCCTTGTCATATGCCTGAAGCTTCTCTTCGTTTGCATCGTCCTTTGCAGCCTCGTGCTGATAAGACATATGGATGAGCTGAATCTTGTTGATAAGATCGTTGAGATCTGTGTCAGCCTCATTCACCTTTCTTGCCTCGTGGAAAGCGATGTAACGCTCATCCTGCTGAATTGCAGCACCAAGCTGTCTTGTGATTTCAATTACGTCCATTTTAAAAATCTCCTTAAAATAAATTTTATAATAATTAAAATTATAACCGTTGATTATTCCGCAAGCTCGCCACGTACTATCCACGTAAGCGGATCTGTAACTTTTACATCACAGAACTTGCCGACAAGTTCTTTTCCGGGAACTTCCGGGAATTCAATCATTATGTTACCCTGAGTTCTGCCGTTCAACACACCTTCTTTTGCATAACCTTCGCAAAGTACGGTGTAGGTTTCGCCTTTCATATTTGCAGTACGCTCGCCTGCAATTTTCTCCTGCAGGTCTGTAAGTTCCTTAAACCATTTGCCTTTTTCTTCACGTGACACCGGATCAGGCATTGAAGCTGCCTTTGTACCGGGTCTCGAAGAAAAGATAAAGGTGTAAAGCGAAGTGAATTTAACCTCATCAATAAGAGTGAGTGTATCTTTAAGCTCCTCGTAAGTTTCGCCCGGGAAGCCGACAATTACGTCGCTCGTCATTGAAAGACCCGGCATAACCTTACGTGCATAGTGTGCAAGTTCAAGATACTGCTCTCTTGTGTATCCTCTGTTCATCTCCTTAAGCACACGATTATTACCACTTTGGAACGGCAAGTGCAGGTGCTTCGCAACCTTGTCACAACGCGCCATAGTGTCAAGCAATTCCTTCGTGCAATCCTTGGGATGTGAGGTCATAAATCGGATAATGAAGTCACCTTCAAGGTCATTTATCTGCTGTAAAAGCTTAGAAAAATTAATATCGCAATCAAGACTTTTTCCGTATGAATTAACATTCTGACCAAGAAGAGTGATATCCTTACAGCCCATAGCGATAAGTTCTTTGGCTTCTGCGATAACATCCTCAGGTCTGCGGCTTCTCTCACGCCCTCTTACATAAGGCACGATACAGTAGCTGCAGAAATTATTACAGCCGTACATTATGGGAAGCCAGCCTTTGATATTGCCATCACGTCTGACCGGTAGATTTTCAGCGATAACCCCGTCAGAATCGTCGCAGGAAAATACACGCTTACCGGTACGCAGATGACGATAAATCAGCTCAGGAATCTTATGAATAACGTGAGTACCGAAAACAAGATTGACAAACGGATAGCTTTTCCTTATCTTTTCGGCAACCCTTTGCTGCTGCATCATACATCCGCACAGAGCGATGATCAGATTCGGGTTTGATTTCTTATACTTTTTGATAGCTCCTACATTGCCGTAAATTCTGTCTTCAGCGTGTTCACGGATAGCACAGGTATTGTAAAGTATGAGATCGGCATTTTCTTCTTCATCGGTAAAACCGTACCCTATTTCTGCAAGTATGCCTTTGATTCTTTCACCGTCAGATACATTTCCCTGACAACCGTAGGTATGCACAAAAGCAAGCGGTTTGTGGTCAAGCTGTACTGATAAAAGCGAAGTCGCAAGTGCCGCATATTCTTTTTGTTTTTCTAGCTCTTCGGGTGAAACGAAGTAGCTTTCAGAAGACATAACGGTGCTCAAAAGCGACACCTCTCTTTATAATTTTATAACTAATAAATTATACAATATTTCCTCAGATAATGCAATATAAAAGTGTGAACAAAAAATAAATTCTCCGTTCCGAAATTCAACGGAACGGAGAAGCTGATTATTCAACTGATTTGAGTGTTTCTGCCATTCTGACTCTGTTGATTTTCAGAAGAATCGGCAACGAAGCAAGAGCAGCAACACACCAAATAATCAAACCGGAGACGAAGAAGCTCCACCAGGCAATACTGCTGCCGTAAAGCACCGTATCTACAGAAATCAGATTAACAAGTACTTTGTGAAGGAATACACCGCCCACAAGTCCGATGATCGTACCTATCAGCGTAGACACAAGATTTTCACGTATAATGTAAAACAATACTTCACCGTCGCTGAATCCGATAACCTTGATGTTGGCAATTTCGTGTGTACGTTCACTTATGTTAACATTTGAAGTGGTATACATAACTATCATCGCCAGAAGACACGCAGACAGAACAAAAAGGATAACCAGAACCGTAACCTGATTGATAGCGGTATCTGCCGTACGGAGCATAGCCTGTGCTGTCGCTGCACCTGCGACATCTTCCGTCTTCAGATAGTCAGCTGCAAAAGAGGAAATCTCGCTGTCACTGAGGTAATCTTTAAGCGTACAGACAAGATACTTGTACTGCGGCGCTTTAAAGAACACTTCTTCATAAGTCTGAGGAGAAACATAAGCATAATGTTCGACATAGTTTTTAACGATACCTGTCACCTTCACCGTATGAACCATATCATCCGAATCGGTGAAATATACCGTATCACCTGTATTCACATTAAGATTCTGCGCAAGTTTCTGTGAAAGAACCACACCTTTCTGAGAAAGGTCAGCCGTGCCTTCAATGATTTCAAGATTGATATAACTGACGATATTCTGAGTGTCTGCAGGAACTATTACATGAGCACTGTCAGATATTTCCGCTTCCTCATCTGCAGAAACGATCATCGACACATTAGAGATGAGCATCGCTGCTGTCACGAGATCATCGTTTCCGATACTGTCAAGCACTGAACTATCCTCAGGATTCTGTTCCGCATTGAGCACAAACTGAATATCATAATCAAATATACCGTCATCACCATACTGCGAGGAAGAAACGTCCGTAACAGAGTTATAAAGACCGAGTGCAGAAAGGATAAGTGCTGTACAGCAGGCTATTGCTATAGAGCCGACTGCAACCCTCTTTCTGCTTCGGATGACTGTTCTGATAAGAATAACAATACCGTAAGGCAGTCTGCCCCAGAAATCGGGTAATCTTTCGAGCAGTGAACGACGGTTGTAACCTATCATCTTAGGTCTCATAAGTGCAGCAGGATACATTCTGAGTTCACGTACTACAGCCAGGAATGTAGCTATCATCGTCGTAGCCAAGGAAACACTGAGACCTATGAGAATATATTTAAGATCAAAGCGTGCACCTACATTAGGTACTGTATAGACGATATCATAAATCGAATACACTGCCGATGGCACAACACACGTACCGAGCACACCGCCTATCAGTGCACCACCGAGCCATGCAAGAAGTGAATAAAGAATATATTTTCCCGTTATAGTGAAGTTTGAATAACCAAAAGATTTAAGAAGTCCTATTGAACCTCTGCCCTCTTCGACGTTCTTCATCATAATAACGAAGCAGGCAATCATAGCCGTCACAAAGAAGATTATAGGGAATATATTCGACATAGAAAGAATATTATCCATGCTCTTCTTAAATGACGAATGTCCCGTAAGCTGTTGCTGTGTTGTGGTCTGCCACGTAATGCTGTCGATATTATTAAGAGTATTCTGAAGGTTGCGGAGATCAGCTGCCAACGCTGACTTTTGCTTCTCTACATCTTCTTTGAGTTTTGTCAGTTCACCGTCGATAGTGTAGTAACGTGACTTGGCATTATCAAGGTCATACTGCTCCTTCTGAATTTCACGACTCGCATTCCTTACAGCAAGTGAATATCTGATCTGAGCCTGAGTAACGCTGATATTCAGCGAATCAAGCTCACTCTTCTGCTTTTCTATGGTCTGGCTGAGTTCAAGGAGTTTTGTCTGCCCTGAGGTAAGCTTGTCCATTGAAGCTTTGTGTCGCTGAAGAGTTGCTTCATCAGTTTCATACGCAGACTTCGCATCTTCATATGATTTTTTAGAATTTTTATAAATCGACTGAGCACCTGTATATGCTGTCTCCGCAGCGGCAAGTGCAACCTCGTCATTCTTAAGCTCGTTACGGAGAGTTGCGAGTGTAGTGTTTTTAGATGAGATGCTGCTCTGAGAAGAATTTATGCTGTTATTAATCTCATTTACCTTATTAAGAGCAGTTGTCAATTCGCCTTCTTTACGCTTAAGGTTGTCCTTTTTGGTTTTGAGCAACGCTGACTCAGCGAAAGTGAGTTCTTCCTTGCTTTCGAGCTCCTTGATTTCAGATTCAAGGTTACTTATCTCCCTTTTTATTGAAGGGATTACCCTGCCATTATGATCTGCAAGTTCATTATTGAGCTGATTTACAGAGTTTGTCAGCTGCTGAATTTCGAAGTTCAATGCATTTATCCTGTTTGTACGGTCATTGAGTCTGTTTTTCACCTCTGATAAAGCAGAATTTTTTACTCCCATATCAGTTTCATCTGACTTCATCTGACCTTCGAGCTCATCGAGTTTTGTCTTTGCCGCAGTATGCTTTTCATAAAGTTCATCGTATATAACCTTAAGCTCGTTGTATCCCTTGATCTCTGAACTCTGACTGTCAAACGCTTTGACATTTGTCTCATACTCCGTCTTTAAAGTATTAAGACGATTTGCCTGGGTGTCAAGAGCTGCTTTGAGCTGCTTTTTCTGTGCCTCGCTCTGCTCTTTTTTATCCTTCAGGATTTCATCCTCGCTGTCTACATAAGCTTTGAAATCGTCGATTTCTTTCTGCTTCTCAGCTACCTGAACATCACTTGACTTTTGGTAGTCACTTATTTCAGTCTGCTTGTCAGAAATCATAGTGCTGTACTCAACCTTAAGATCTGACAGTTTAGAATTTATCGAGTCAGAAGAAATGAGTTTAATTTCGTCTGCAATTGTATCGACAATTTTCTCGTATTCGGCAGAAAACTTGTCATAGATATCATCATAATTGATCTTGAGGAAAAGTTCATTGATCTCGTCGGTAATAAAATCATCATCACTGACATAAACAAAGCTGCTCAACGAACCTGATCCCACCTGTGTAGTGCCTCGCTCTGTCGAGATATACATAGGTGAATCGACAGTACCTACAACAGTCAGCTCCTGCACCTTCAGAGAATCTGAAATACTGGAATTTTCAGCAGAAAGCTTTATGACAGAGCCGATTTCGAGTCCGTCATACATTTTGACCGCAGTAGCGTCAACAAGGCATTCTCCTGACTTTTCAGGATATCTGCCATCTTTGAGAACAAGTCTGTTGACATAAGAATCATCTGACTTTCCTGTCTGAGTAAAAGTCTTCGCTTTTTCGACATTCAACGAGGATATACGGCAGCTCAGCTCCATACCGTTGACATCGATCAGCGCAGTATCGCCTACACTTACCAAAGCATCAACGTACTTAGAAGCAACAACGTAGTCAACGCGTTTTATCTCTTCAATTTTTTCAATGTCATCCTGAGTAAACGGTATCCTTGATGTGATACGGATATCAAGAAGATTGTTTATACGGAAGTACTCGTTCGCTGAATATCCCATCGCAGGTGATGAAGACTTGATGCCTATAAAAAAGCTGATACCAAGTGCAACAATTACTATAATGGATATAAACCTCAGCCTGTTTGCAGATATGCTTCGAAGAGTATCCTTTAAAAGGTTATTCCTCATTTACCATTCAATCCTTTCGACAGGCATAGGAGTGTCGTTGAGTTCGATTTTACTGATTTTTCCGCTTCGCATCGTGACAATTCTGTCCGCAATCGGAGAAATCGCATTATTGTGAGTAATGATAAGAACTGTCATATTCATAATCTCGCTTGCACGCTTGATAAGACGAAGTACCTGAATTCCTGTTTCGTAGTCAAGAGCACCGGTAGGCTCGTCACACAAAAGCACCTTAGGTTTTTTGACAAGCGCACGTGCGATAGCAACTCTCTGCTGTTCACCGCCCGAAAGCTGTGAAGGGAAGAGATTTGCACGTCTTTCAAGACCAACAAGTCGCATAAGCTCCATACAATCAACGGACTTGTTACTGAGATTGGCAACAAGCTCAAGATTTTCGAGCGCAGTAAGATTCGGCACGAGGTTGTAGGACTGAAAAATAAATCCTACGTCATTACGTCTGTAATTCATAAGTGCACGTTTCTTGAAATCCGTAATGATTCGGTCATCGACGGCAATCTGTCCCTGAGTGCAGGAATCCATACCACCGAGGACATTAAGAAGTGTAGTTTTACCTGCACCGCTCGGACCGACAACAACACAAATCTCACCCTGTTCAATGTCAAAGCTGACATCTGAAAGAGCGTGAATCTGTGTGTCTCCAACCTTATAGATTTTTGAAACATTCTGAAACTGAATATATGACATAGCGCACCTCTTCTGATGAATGAAGTTCATACATTTCCATTTAGTATTATACTATAGAAGTTGGAGTTTTGCAATAGGCAGTATTTGCCTGAAAATATAGTATCTATGCAGTGTAGGTATATGTAAATTCGGGTTTGTCGAGTTATTTGGTTTTGCACAAATTGACTATGTGTTCGTAGGGGCGCGCATTGCGCGTCCGTTGAATTAAGCAGAATTTTTGCGGACGACCAATGGTCGCCCCTACGATATTAATTGAATATTCTACCCTACAAACCCGAATTTGTACGACAATGAGCAAAAAAATAAACGGTGATCTCTCACCGTTCAGAATGCATATTGATTTAACAACCAAATACAATAATATACTTTAACTGCCACCCAAAGATATGGTTTTGAAAGAAATATTTGCGCCTGAACTGCGTTAAAAATCCTTGAAATACGTCAGTATATCTTCAGATTTTCGCCTTGTTCAGACAAAAATCTTCCTTTTCAAAACTGCTTCGCACCTGAAACACAATAGATTGCGTGCAGTCGGACATTTCTTCTTTGAAAGCATACTGTCGTATGGTAAAAAGAAAAATGTTCGAATGTGCGTGATATTTTGCGTTTCAGGCATATATTAGGGTGGTAGTTAAAGTATAAAAGAAAAACCACACAGACCATACGCCCATAGGTCTGTGTGGGGGCGTTAAAAGTTTGGTATCATAAGGGAGTTATCCGGAATAATTCCCTTGTGAACTAAAAATTAGTCTTCCTTCTTGCGAAGAGCAACGATAGCTGCACCGCTTACTGCAAGAAGAGAGCAGATAGCTGCTGTTGCTGTTACGCTGTCGCCTGTGTCAGGGTTAACAACGTCACCGTCAACGGGCTT
>JAZRNG010000064.1:0-20678 GCA_045648065.1 Acutalibacteraceae bacterium
TCTTTCGCTTAATCTTTCGTAAATACGCAGTCCTGTGGTACCTGCTTTTCCGTCAATAAAAATCTTTTTCACCTAATCACCCTATATTCATTGATAATGAATAATTATACAGTTATTTTGCAAAAAGTCAAGGGATATACGCGAATATTATATTTTTTATTGCATATATACAATTTATTTTATTTCTTGACAAATGGTTTGTCAAAGTATACAATCAAATTAATATTATAATGGTATAGTATGAGGGAAAATAATGTTGATTTTGCAAAAAGGGTTTAATTATTCACAGGACGGACCCGGTAACAGGCTTGTATATCATCTGCAAGGATGCAATTTTCGTTGTAAGTGGTGTTCAAATCCTGAGAGTATGGCTTTTGAGTCGTCAGAAGCGAAAAATTATACGGTTGATGAGCTTTTTGACGAAGTGAAACGAAGCCGTATGATGTTTTTTGACGGTGGAGGAGTTACCTTCACCGGCGGTGAATGTACACTTCAGCACGATCAGCTGACTGAGCTTCTGAAAAAGCTTCAGGCTGAGGGTATAAACACAGCAATCGAAACGAATGCATCAAGTCCTTATTTTTTGAAAATCGCAGAATACGTTGACTATCTCATTGCAGATTTCAAGCACTATGATACCGATATTCATAAAAAATGGATAGGTGTCGGAAATGAGGCTGTTAAGGCAAATATTGAAAAAATATTCGCTTCAGGAAGGCAGATTCATATAAGAATTCCTGTCATAAAAAACATCAACGATAATCCGCAAGGCTTTGTTGATTATTTCAGAGATTTTAACACCTCATCAGCTGTCTTTGAGTTCCTTTCCTACCACGAATTCGGCAAGGATAAATGGACACAGGATTATGAAATAGATGACGGATTTGTTTCAGAAGAAACGATTGAGAAATTTACAAATTTATTCACACAAAACGGAATGAAAGTAACGAAAACATAAAGGAGAATAGCTATGCAGAAAATTTACACTCCCGAAAAATTAACAAAGAAAGCAAAGGCTCTTTTTATAAATGAAAGAGCTAAAATGCGCCTTGACGGTTGGTTCATCGCAAAGGAAGCCGAGCTCAATCTTCAGGAAAAATATAAGAATGAATGCGAGGAAGTCAAGAAGGCTTACATTCTTCGTGAGCTTGTTGATATCGTTCCTCTCTGGATTGACGATAACCAGATTTTTGCAGGTACTCAGGACGATGCTTTTGCAAGAAGTTATGCTCTTATTAACCCGTCTTTCAAGGTTGAGGGATTCAGCGGTTACTGCGATCCTGCGGCTGTTTTCGGAGACATCGAGCCGAACGAAGAATTCACGGCAGAGCGTATCGAAAAAGCAAAGACAGAATTCAGCAAGACCGACTATGCAGTAAAGCTTGGCGAAACTTATGCTAAGTGTGAAGACAGCACAAAGGAAGTTATTTATTTCGTTGAGCAGGTTACGGGACATCTTATCCCTGATTTTCGTTATGCAATCAGAAACGGTGTACGTTCAATGATTGATGAGATCAAGGTCAAGGACGGCAACGGCTACAAGGCTTTCAGAATTGCACTTGAAAGTGTCATCGCACTTGCAAATAAGTATGCAGACCTTGCAGAGACAAAGCTTGCAGACGCTGATGATGAGAGAAAAGCTGAGCTTGAGCTTATGATAAAGACTCTTCGTAAAGTGCCTGAAAACGGAGCAGAAAATATGTACGAAGCAATGCAGTCATTTATCCTTATGTGGCAGATGATGTGCCTTGAGCAGACTCCGAACCCGTTTGCTTTCTCGGTCGGTAATGCTGACAGAATTTTTGAACCGTACAGAAACGGACTTGACCGTGATACGGTTGCAGGTCTTTTCAAGCATTTCCTTGTTTTCTTTAACGTAGCAGACAGAAGCTGGGCGATTTCACAGAATGTCATCATCAGCGGACGTGACATTGACGGAAACGACCTTACAAACGACACTTCATACGCTATGCTTGATGCATATTTTGATATGAACCTCCCACAGCCGATTCTCTCAGTAAAGCTTCATAAGAACACACCGCAGAAGCTTTATGAGGAGCTTGGCAGATTCTTCTTCACACCGGGTGTGCTCACTCCGTCAATGTTCAATGACGATTCCCTCTTTGAGGTTCTCGGTGCAAACGGTGTTGACGAGGCTGACCTTCCCGACATCTCAATCGCAGGCTGTCAGGAACCGCTTAGTATGGGTAAGGACAACGGCAACACAACACACAGCTGGCTTAACCTTCCGAAGATCCTTGAAATGACACTCACGGGCGGTATCTCAACAGTAACGGGAGAACGCCTTGCAGACACAAAGGCAGCTTCACTTGAAAATATTCAGGAAGAGTTTTATAAGAACGTAGAAATCTTCGTCGCTGAAATGGCACAGGCAGCAAACGGTGCTTCTGTCGCACTTTCTACTCAGCGTGTACCTTTCCTTTCCTGCTTTATGGGCGGAATGGAAAACGGCATCGATATGCGTGACTTCAACGCTCAGGGTACAAAATATAACGGCAGCGGTTGCCTTATCCACGGCACATCCGTGATTGCTGACTCATTCAGTGCTATTGACAAGCTTCTTTCTGAGCGTCCTGAGGATGCAGACAAGCTCGTTTCCGCACTCAAGGCAAACTTTGAAGGATACGAGGATTTACGTGAATTCCTCCTCTCAGCAGATAAATTCGGTAATAATATCGAAAAGGTAGACAGCTATGCAGCTGAGGTCGCATCAAAGGTTGCGGACATCGTTGCAAATGCAAAGAATTACCTCGGCAACAGCTTCCGTCCCGACTTCTCAAGCCCTTCAACACATCTTCTCTACGGTTACTGGGTAGGTGCTACTCCTGACGGCAGAAAGTCAAGAGATATGCTCGGTTACGGTGTTGATCCGCTTTACGGCAGTGCAGAAAACGGACTCGGTTTCCGTATGCTTTCGAATATGAAGCTTCCGTTTGAAAAGTTCAACGGTGGTTATGCTTCACACCTCGGAATTGACCCGAAATATTTCACAAGCGAATCAGACGAGGGTAAGGGCGTTGAATTCAGAGATAAGATCATCAATCCTCTTTTCTTTAATGAGCTTAACGAGGGCGTTGCTCCTTTCTATCTCTATGTTAATGTTACTACAGCAGAAATCCTTAAAAAGGTTCTTGATAATCCGAAAAAGTATGCTCCGAGCGGTGTGTACATTATGCGAATTCACGGCACATTCGTAAACTTCCTTGATCTGTCACCTGCAATCCAGCAGGATATTATCAAGCGTCTTGACCCGAAATCGTCAAATCTTGGTTGCTGAGGTAGATTAAATGTATTCTATTGGTATTGATATAGGCACAACAAGTATATGTGCAGTGCTTATGAACAATCAGACAGGTGAAATGATTTGTTCAGCTGTCTGCCAGAACGATTCTTTCATTGAAACGGATAAAAGTTGGGAGAAAATTCAGGACGTTTCAAAGATTGAAGAGAAGGTTTTTGAGGCTATTGAAGGCGTTATTATGAATAAAGGCAGCGGTGCAATTGATTCGATCGGAATTTCAAATCAGATGCACGGTATTATGTATTACGATGCAGACGGTAATGCTGTCAGTCCTCTTTATATTTGGCAGGACGAGCGTGGAAATCTGCCGTATAAAGACGGCAAAACCTACGCTCAGCATCTTGGCTGCTTTGCAGGATACGGTCTTGTGACGGATTTTTACAACCGTGAAAACTCGCTTGTACCTCCGAAGGCTGTCGGTGTATGCACTATAGGTGACTATATAGCAATGAAGCTTACGGGCAGAAAAACTGCATTGATGCATATCACAAATGCAGCGAGCTTCGGCTGCTTTGATATAGTTAATAACAAATTCACTCTCGACAACGGAATGCTTCCCGGAGTGACTGCAGATTTCGCTACGGTAGGCGAGTGGCACGGGATAAAAGTATCAGTTGCGATCGGTGATAATCAGGCGAGCTTCATCGGCTCGGTCGGTGTGAATGCACCTCTTATTAATGTAGGTACAGGTTCACAGATTTCTTATCTTAATTCTGAACCGGTAACTGCCGAGGGTGTGGAAACAAGACCGTATGACGGAAAAAGATATCTCGTCGTCGGTGCGGCACTCTGCGGAGGACGTGCGTTCTCTATGCTCGAACGCTTCTTTGCTTCAGTTGTTGAAATGGCAACGGGTGAAGAATGTCTGTCCCTTTATAAGCAGATTGACAAAATGCTTGAAACAAAAACACAGACTGACCTTGTGGCGGACAGCCGTTTCTGCGGCACACGTGCAAACCCTGAAATCCGTGGTGGATTTGCTAATATGTCGCAGGACAATTTCACGGCAGGGGATATGGCTGTTGCGATGCTTTACGGAATCGCAAATGAGCTTTATTCTATGTATGCAGGCGGCGAAACAGAACAGATTGTATGTTCAGGCAATGGTATAAGGAAAAATCCTGCATTACAGAAGGTTGTGTCTGAAATCTTTTCAGCAGAGATTAAAATTCCCCGCTACGAGGAAGAGGCTGCATACGGTGCGGCTCTGACTTCGCTCGTTGCGATCGGCAAGGCAGAGAATATTGATGAAGCACAGAAACTTATAATTTACAGGTGATTTTTATGTTTTTTGATTATCCTATTTTCTTTGAGAAGAACCGCGTTTTCCGTGTTTATACAGGCGGTAAGCTTTTTGCGGATTTCTTTTCCGATGATTCGACAGACGGCAACTATCCTGAAGAGTGGGTGGTTTCTTCTGTTCACGCTCTTAACGAGGGCAGTACAGATGAGTATGAGGGCATTTCGAAGATTCAGGGTACAGACCTTTATCTCAGCGATGCTCTTAAAGAATATAAAAATGAGCTTCTCAGCGACAGAGAGGATATCGGTATCCTTACCAAGATTCTCGACAGTGCGATCAGACTTCCTGTTCAGGCTCATCCCGACAAGGCTTTTTCAAGACAGCATTTCAACTCGAACTACGGTAAGGAAGAAAGCTGGGTCATACTTGCTACAAGACCTGATGCGAAGATCTTTTACGGCTTTAAAAAAGGCGTGACAATGGAACAGTTTGAAAAGGCTATTGAAGCGAGTGAAACAAGTCTTACTGCGATGGAAGAACTTCTCGAATCCTTCCCGGTAAAGGCAGGGGATATCATTTATATCCCTGCAAAGATGGTTCATGCGATCGGTGCAGGTTGTCTTTTGCTTGAAGTTCAGGAGCCGACAGATTTCACTATCCAGCCTGAGCGTTGGTGCGGTGAATACAGGCTTTCAGATAATGAGATGTATCTCGGTCTTGACAAGAAGACCGCGCTTGAATGCTTCGATATGAAAAAAACTTTCCCGGCACCCCTTTCAAGTAAACCACTTGAGAGTGAATCGGGAGTTGACTATCAGTCGGTAATTGACGAAAGCATCACAGAAAGCTTCAAGGTCAGAAAAATCATCTTCGACGGTGGCAAATTCGTCCTTGATAAGGGAGCTTGTATCTACGTTGTGACTCAGGGAAGCGGTAAACTTGTCGGTGACGGATACGAAAAGGGAGTAACAAAAGGTGACTATTTCTTCATTCCCGAATCAATTAAAAATAAATTCTCAATTACGGGCACAGATATGACAGTCGTAGAGTGCTATAAATAAGGAGAACTTTTATGGATAAGAAATACTTTCTGATGGGTAACGCTCATCTTGACCCCGTATGGCAGTGGAGAGTGCCTGAAGGTCTCGCACTTGTAAAGTCTACATTCAAAGCTGCACTTGACAGAATGGAAGAATTCCCTGATTATGTCTTTACTTCAGCGTGTGCAGGTTATTATCAGTGGATCAAACTTTCAGAGCCTGAAATGTTTGAAGAAATAAAGAAAAAGGTTGAAGAGGGCAGATGGCAGTACACAGGTGCGATGTGGGTACAGCCTGACTGTAATATCCCGTCAGGTGAAGCTTTCGCACGTCATTTCCTTTATTCACAGAAATTCTATGCCGAGAATTTCGGCAAAAAAGCAGAAACAGCATATAACGTAGACTCTTTCGGTCATAACGGTATGCTGCCGCAGCTGATGGCAAAGTCAGGTATTAAAAATTACGTATATATGCGACCGCACAGAGGTCCCGAAAAGCCGAACCTTCCGTTTGAAAACCTCCATTGGTGGGAGAGTCCCGACGGAAGCCGTGTACTTGCTTTCAGAATCCTTGACGGTTACGGTGACAGCCTTAAGGATGAGAGAATCGAACGTTACGAGTCTCAGCCTCATTCGCAGATGCTCGCTTACGGTGTCGGCAATCACGGCGGCGGACCGTCAATCGAAACTCTTCAGATGGCTGAAAAGCTTCGTGAGGGTGACGGAAAAGAAAAATATATCTACTCAGGTGTCGATAAATATTTTGACTACGTCAGAAACAACGAGCCTGATGATTTCCCTGTAATCAAAGAGGATTTGCAGCACCATGCAAGCGGATGCTACAGTGCAAATTCAAAGGTTAAGATGCTTAACCGTCAGGCTGAAAACGAGCTTGTTTATGCCGAGAAAATTGACGTTATGGCAAATATTCTCACAGGCTCTCAGACTCAGACGGACAGAATTGAAAGAGCGTGGCAGAGAGTTATGTTCAATCAGTTCCACGATATCCTTGCAGGCTGTTCGATCAAACCTGCTTATGATGATGCTTATTCTGCTTTCGGCTGTGCAAAGGAAGTTGCACTCGAAGTCGGCACTTTTGCGGCAGAGCGTATTTCGTGGAGGGTAAACACAACGAAATTCTTTGAAAACGGTGTACCCGAACAGCGTGGCAGACTCTGGGTACGCGAGGGTGAAGGCAGTCCGATGGTAGTTTTCAATCCTCATTCTTTCCCTGTTAAGGAATATGTCAGCTTCGGCACACAGTGGGTATCGGGCGTCGTGGATTCAAACGATAACGATGTTCCTTTTCAGCTTGTACGTGCTCCGTATACTGACGGTGACCACGTGAATATGTGTATGTTTGAAGTGGATATGCCTGCATTCGGCTATGCGACATATTTCATCTACAAGGAAGACCAGAATCACGAAGCAAAGACAATAGACAATCAGTTTGTAATCACGGAAAATTCAATCGAAAACAGTATCGTCAAGGTTGAATTTGATGCTGACGGTGCGATAAAATCTTACTTCAACAAGCTCGAAAACAAGGAGTATTGCAAGTCTCCCATGAAAGCCGTTGTCTGCGAGGATGCAGAGAGTGACACGTGGGGTCATATGGTCTTTGACTACAATAAGGACATCGGCTCTTTCGGCAATGCTGAGTTCAAGGTGCTTGAAACAGGCAATATCCGTGCAACTCTCAAGGTGATATCATACTACAACGATTCAAAGCTTGAGCAGTATTTCACTCTTTACAAAGACAGTCCGAAGGTAGCTGTCAAGTGCAAAATCAATTTCAAAGAGAAATATAAGATTCTTAAGCTTACATTCCCGATGAATGTAGAAAATCCTGAGGCTGTTTATTCTATGCCTTACGGATTTATTAAGAAAGCTCCCGACGGACTCGAAGAACCTGCTCAGAAGTGGATTTCAGTCCAGGGCGACAATGACGGTGTCGCACTTATCAACAACGGCAGATACAGCTTCTGTGTAAAAGACAATGAAATGCGAATGATTGCTGCACGCACTTGTGCATTCCTTGATCATTACGGTCAGAGATTCCGTGACGATGAGATTTCTTTCATTGATATGGATGAGCTTGAGATAGAGTATGCACTTATCCCTCATGCCAAGGATGAATTTACAGATGTTGTCAAAGCCGCTGAAGTGCTGAATATGCCTCTTCAGCTTTATCAGGAAACTCACCATAAGGGAAGTTTACCTCCGGTTTATGAGGGACTTACCGTTGACTGTGACAATGTTATCGTAACTTCGCTTAAACTCGCAGAGGATGGAACGGGATATATCGCACGTGCTGTCGAGTGTGCTTCAAAGCCTGTTATGGCAGAGTTTAATTTCAAACTTCTTGACAGAAAGTTTGCTTTTGACTTCAAGGCTCAGGAGATTAAAACAATATTTATTCCTAAAGAAGGCGGAAGCGTCAAAGGCGTTCCGATTACAGAAAAATAAAGTAAAAAAGGTAGCAACTTTTCGGTTGCTACCTTTTTGATTTACTGTTTAATTTCGTTCTGCTGTGCGACAACACTTTCACCGCAGTAGAGCTTTCTGAGAACGGGTTTCTCGATTTTACCTGTCGGGTTGCGGGGAACTTCGCTGAAGATGATCTTTCTCGGTCTTTTGTACTTCGGAAGATCAAGGCAGAAGTCATTGACATCTTCTTCAGTCAGAGTGTACTCAGGTTTGACTTCGATGACTGCAGCTGCAATTTCACCAAGACGTGCATCGGGAATACCGATAACAGCAACGTCCTTGATCGCATCGTTCTTGCGCAGGAAGCCTTCGATCTGAACGGGATAGAGGTTTTCACCACCTGAGATGATAACGTCCTTCTTACGGTCAACGAGGTAGATGAAGCCGTCTTCATCCTCCTGAGCCATATCGCCCGTGAAGAGCCAACCGTCAGCGAGAACTTCGTTTGTGGACTGCTCATCGTTGTAGTAACAGGTCATCACACCGGGACCCTTGACAGCGAGTTCACCGACGTCGCCTTTAGCAACTTCGTTTCGCTGCATATCAACGATTTTGACTTCCCATCCGAAACCTGCTTTACCGATTGCACCGACTTTGTGTATATTTTCGACACCGAGGTGAACACAGCCGGGGCCGATGGATTCACTCAGACCGTAGTTTGTATCGTAATCGTGATTCGGGAAAATCGACTTCCAACGTCTGATGAGACTCGGCGGAACAGGCTGTGCACCGATGTGCATAAGACGCCACTGTGAAAGCTCATAATCGTCGAGGTTGATGTCACCGCGGTCGATTGAGTCAAGAATATCCTGAGCCCATGGCACGAGAAGCCATACGATTGAACACTTTTCCTCTGAAACTGCTTTTAAAATCCACTCAGGCTTGATACCCTTGAGAAGAACAGCCTTGCCGCCAACGAGGAATGAACCGAACCAGTGCATTTTTGCACCTGTGTGGTAAAGGGGAGGAATGCAAAGGAAAACGTCATCCTTTGTCTGCGAATGGTGGTTCTGCTCGACACGTGCTGCATGAACGAGGCTTTCGTGCTTGTGAAGAATTGCCTTCGGGAAACCTGTAGTACCTGATGAGAAGTAGATTGCACCGTAGTCTTCATCGCTTATTTCGATTTTCGGAGCGTGAGTAGAACAGTACTGGATAAGTGACTCGTAGCTTTCTGCGAAAGTCGGGCAACCTTCACCTGCATAGAGCCACATTTTAACTTTGGGCATTCTGTGGCAGATTTCCTCAATACGTCCGATAAATTCAGGTCCGAATACAACGAACTCTGAGTCAGACTTGTTTACACAGTATTTGATTTCATCTGCTGTATATCGATAGTTAAGAGGAACAGCGATAGCACCTGCTTTGAGGATACCGAAGTAGATAGGCAACCACTCAAGGCAATTCATCATAAGGATTGAAACCTTGTCCCCCTTTTTGATTCCGCGTGTCATAAGGAGGTTTGCAAAGCGGATAGCTTTTTTGTTGAAATCCTTCCAGGTGATTTCACGGCGGTAAGCCTCATCGGGCTTAGCCTCGATAAGCGAATAGTCACGCCATGTAACACGGGCACCGTCAGCTTCATTTTTAGGGTTAATTTCAACGAGAGCAATATCATCGGGATAAAGCTCCGCGTTCTTGTCAAGTATCTCTGTAATAGGCATAATCAGTCATCCTTTGGTTTGATTTCCGTTAGTATAACACTTTAAAGCGGTAAAGTCAACACTTTACCGCTCATCTTTTTTACTATTTTATCAGAAATTAAAGCTGTCAAAGCCCCACTTGTCGGTTTCTTCGTATTTTACGTAAATACCGCTTCCTTCAATTCCGAGGACTTCGCTTAAAATCTTGCAGATTTCTGCTGTAAGCTTTTCAGCATCGGCAGGGTTGATCTTGCCGAGTGCGCTTACTTCGACGAAAGCGAGAGGTTTTGAGTTGTCGCCCCTGAACCAGAGTCTGCAGTTGTCTTCAAATCCGAGCATAAGCCAGTTTTCGTTTTTACCCGAAAGAAGTTCGATTGCTTTTCCGAGCTTTTCTTTGAGTATGAGTTCCTCAGCTTCTGTGATAGGTGTAGTTGTTTTGGTTGATATCATCGGCATAACAAAATCTCCTTATTTAGTTAATTCCTGACGTTTATTCCGAATCAGCTTTTCTGCTTCATCTTCGTCAGCTATGTAAAGTACGCATTTTTCCATGGGACATATATCAGTTTTATCACGGTTTATTATGTGCGGTACAACGCTGTCATACGTGATTGAAACGGCTGTGTTTTCGAGGTATCTGAGGGCTTTTTCGCTCACAAGCAGAGCGTGGATTTCTTTGATACGGTATTTTGAAAAAAGCATCGCCGCAGCCTTTCCGATAACCTTATCAGCGACACAGGCACCGTTCCAGAACGAGGCATCCTCATCGATTTTGTCGAGTATAGGTGAAACACCGCGGGAGTGTGAGATATAAACTTCATTACCGTTAACTGCAACGAGAGTAGCGTTTTCTGAAGAAAGCAGCTCTTTGGCTTTTTGCAGGTTGTTCATTTTATAAAACCACCTTTTTTTACTGCATAGACAACGGGAGGAATGGTGATAAGCTGTAAACCGATGCCATAGATCCCCGTAACGGTAGCTGTGACAGCAGCGATCGCTCCACCTGCATCCACACCGAAGATTCTGCCTGCGATTACGAGTGCGGCAGCATAGGCCAGACGGCCGATGAGCATAGACAGAACGAGCGAGATTACCGTACCGAACTTCTTGTTTTTAAACCTGAATGTGTGATATAAAATTCCGCTTGCAAGTCCGTAAAATAAAAGTTCAACGATCATAAACGGTAGTCTTGCGGCTGACGGCATACCCGTAATGAAATAGCTTGCCACAGGCGCGACGGCACCGATGACAGAACCGTAAACGGGACCGAGGACAAAACCGGCAAGAAGAACGGGTATATGCATCGGAAGAAATACGGAACCGACCTGTGGGATACCTGTCAGATGAAAGATCTGAGGTAAAATTATGCTGAGTGTCATCAGCATAGCACCGAGGGAAATTTTTAATGTCTTTGTATTACGTTTCATTCTATCGCATCCATTTCAGCCTGAAGTTTTGCAAGATCTTCACGGATACTTATTTTCTGCGGACACTTTGTCTCACATGCACCGCATTCGATACAGTTGTGAGCTTTTTCCTCATCCTTGAGATTAGCCCAACGGTTTTTTGCGTCCTCTGCATTTCCGTAAACGGCATACTTGTTCCAACGGTCGAAGTTTGCGGGGATGTTTACACCTGCGGGGCAGGGCATACAGTAACGGCAGTCAGTACAGCCGTTTCTCATTCTGCTGTTGAGAGTGTCGGCTACGTCCTGCACGAGTGCTTTTTCACTTTCGTCAAGCTCTTTGAAGTCACCGAAGGTTTTAAGATTATCCTCGACCTGCTCCATTGTACTCATACCGCTGAGAATTACCTTAACACCATCGAGGGTACCGCACCAGCGCATAGCCCACGAAGCCGTGGTTGCATCAGCATCGGCTGCTCTGAATTTTGCTTCGACCTCATCGGGAAGCTTTGCGAGTGTACCTCCTTTGACAGGCTCCATTACGATGATCGGCACACCGAGCTTGTTGCAAAGCTCAACGCCGCGAAGACCTGCCTGCTCACGGATGTCAATGTAGTTTAACTGAAGCTGTACGAAATCCCACTTTCTGTAAGAAATGATTTCTTCAAAAGATTCGTATTCATCGTGGAAAGAAAAACCGAAGTAACGGATCTTGCCCTCTTTTTTAAGATTATCGCAGTAGTCAAGAATACCGAGTTCAAGGATTTTTTTCCACTTATCCATATCCACAGCGTGGAGAAGATAAAAGTCAACATAGTCGACACCGAGTCTTGCTAACTGCTCATTAAAAATTCTGTCTACATCCTCGATAGAATCTAACTTCCAGATAGGAAGCTTGGTAGCAAGGTAAAATGACTCTCTGTCATATTTTCTGAGAGCTTTTCCGACAAACGGTTCACTTTCACCATCGTGGTACGGATAGGCTGTGTCGTAGTAATTGACACCTGCCTGCATAGCACGGTCAAGCATACGCTCAGACTCAGCTTCGTCTATCTTTCCGTCTTTCATCGGAAAACGCATACATCCGAAACCGAGAAGCGATGCTTCTGCACCGAGATTTTCAAATTTTCTTTTCTGCATAGGATAACCTCCTTAAAGGTAATAACAAATTAATTTTACCATACAGAAAAATCTATTGCAATACTAAATAAATATCAATCTGTATATTGAATTTAAGCGATTGTTGTGATATTATATTTCAGAATGAAATTATGGAGGTGACAACGATGAGTAAGCTTGATAAGACACAGACGGCTGAGAACGCAGAAACTGTCATGAAAATGCCCAGACCGTTTGAAAAATTTATATGGCTTCTGGTTTCGTGTGCGACAGCTGCTCTAGGTTGTTTCCTGAAGATAAATAAGGTGGACATACCTTTGTGGGCAGGTATAGTCTATTCTCTTGTACTGATGGCTTTTATCGTCATCGCTGCTCACAAGGTCGGTACTGAACGTGCTGCACTTGCGAACAATCCCGATAAAAAACTCCGCTATATGCTTAAGACAGTGCTTTACTATCTGTACATACTGGTAGCTGTGGCGTGTGTGGTTATCTCGATCTGGGTTGTGGGCATTCTTTCAATATGATATGTCAAAAGGGACTGTCAGCTGACAGTCCCTTGATTTTTTCAGATTGGTTTAATAGTATCTCATTACAGCGACAACCTTGCCGAGAATGGAGCAGTCATCAACGATTATCGGCTCGTAAGTGTCGTTTTCAGGCTGAAGACGGAAATGACCGTTTTCTTTATAAAAAGTCTTGCACGTAGCTTCATCATCAACCATAGCGATGACGATTTCACCGTTTCTTGCAAACGGTGTTTTTTCTGCGATGACGAGGTCTCCGTCGAGAATACCCGCCTGGATCATACTTTCGCCACGTACGTGCAGGGCGAAAAGCGGCTTATCTCTTGATACTGTGCCGGTGTAAGGGAAGTATCCTTCGATCTGCTCTACTGCGAGTATGGGTGCACCGGCAGTAACAGTACCTAAGATAGGCACCTGAGTGACGTTGTCTGCCTGTCCCATGATGCGTATAGATCTCTTCAGCAGAGGGTCACGCTGGATGTAACCTGCTGCTTCGAGTGCATCAAGATTTGACTGAACGGAAGAAGTGGAACGAAGACCTACGGCAGCACCGATTTCACGTACGGAAGGAGGCACACCGTCGGTACTTCTTTCTACAAGAAATTCATATATTTTTCTCTGGGTGTCATTAATCTGCATAACAAAATCCCTTCTCTACACTATTCTTGTCACCATTATAACATACCTTTTCACAAAAAGCAAACATTTGTTTGCTAAAAAATATAAAATTTTCATCTTTATTTTTTAACAATTTTGTGCTATAATAATAGAAAAATATGGCTTAGGAGCAAAAAATGACACGTTTTTTAAAAAAATCACTGCTGTATGTGATGATCATTACTCTGATTTGCAACATTTTTGCGATAAGTGTTGCTGCAACTGCAAAAGAGGACATCGACTCGGCAGATAAAATTATTTGCATTGTGCATAGAGGCGATTGGCACGCTTATCCCGAAAATTCTGCTCAGGCTGTCGGGGCCGGTATACAGTACGGTTTTGTTTCAGTTGATCTGAAGATTACAAAAGATAAAAAGGTTGTGCTGATGGCAGATGATACTACGGACAGAATGGTGGTTGACGCACAGGGCGCTACCGTTTCGGGTCCGGTTTCTGAAAAAACTCTCGAAGAGCTGACTTCACTTTACCTTCGTGCGGAAAACGGCTCACAGACAAAAGCAAAGACCGACTGTCACGTAGCAGGTCTCGCAGATGCACTTGCAGAAGTACCTGAAAATGCACTTCTCATACTCAACACTACCTGTGCGGATTTCGAAACGGTATACTCGCAGGTAAAGCAGCTGAATGCCGCAGACAAAGTTTTTTATCGTTTCAATACGGATTCAACCTCTGATATAGTTAAAACTGTGGCAAAGTATGATGATGTATCAGCATCAGGCAACTATCAGGGCAATATAATTTTTATGGCAACATCGGCCGTTGATAAAAGCCTTGCAAACGGAATGAACATAATCGAGCTCGGAAGTGCAAACGAAAACGGTGTGCTTTACGACGAATTCCTGATGGAACGTTTTGATGAAAAAGGCAAAGCTATGGCATCAATGGTAAACGGCAGGTGCGGAGGCAGACCTGACAATGAGCGTGGTTGGGATGACCTGATCGCAAGAGGATATTCTGTGATAGAAACTGACTACCCGGAAAAGTTCGCTCAGTATCTTCTGCAGACAGATGAAGAGAAAAAATCGCTTGATTACTATATAGATACTTATAATTCAACGGATCTCACACCGTATACAACGGATTCGGAAAAGGCATTCGCTCAGGCACTTGCTCAAGCGAAAGAGGTGTCACTCAAAGCAAGTTCATTGTCGGAAATTCAGAATGCACGTCACAGTCTTCAGTCATCTTATGACGGACTCACGATCGGTGAGAAAAAAGCAGTGACTCTCAAGTTTGACTTTACCGTCGGCAGAGCTATTGCACTCGTGCTTTGCGGAGGAGCGATAATAGCAGCACAGGTTTTCTTCTTTAAAAAGAGAGATAAAAGTAAAAAATAATTATTTTTGAGGTGATAGGTTTGGAAAACAAAAGAAAAATCAGCCTCGAAAGGGCTGACTATCCTGAGCAGGTCGGTGTTTCTTCAAAAGAGATAGCCGAGCTTATAAAGGATTTCAAAGAAAACGATATTGAAGTTCACAGCATTATGATTTTAAGAGAGGGTAAGGTGGCGTTTGAAACGTGGGCAGATCCTTATGCTCCCGATACACCCCATGCGATGTATTCCGTCAGCAAGAGTTTCACCTCGGCTGCAGTAGGTTTTGCGATCAGTGAAGGTCTTATGTCCCTTGACACAAGACTCATTGATATCTTTCCTGAGTACTGTGAAGGTGAGCCTGATGAAAATCTTCAGATTCTCAATGTACATCATCTTCTTTCAATGCAGTCAGGTAAGAGTGTAAGCGTTTTTACGGATAAAGGTAAAAATCAGTGGATAAAGGATTTCTTCGATGCTTCGTGGAAGTTTAAGCCGGGCGAAGGCTGGGAATACATCAGTGAAAATCAGTATATGCTTTGTGCAATGCTTACGAGAGTTACGGGTATGAGCGTTATCGAATACCTCACACCGCGTCTTTTTGAACCTCTCGGAATTGATGTTCCTTTCTGGGAGCACGATATTGACGGAATTGAAGCAGGCGGTTGGGGACTTTTCCTCAAGACAGAAGATCTTGCGAAGTTTACTCTTTGCTATCAGCAGAAGGGTATGTTCAACGGTCAGCAGGTTATCCCTGCCGACTGGGTTCACAAGTCACAGAAGCTGCAGTCAGATAATTCTGCGGTTAATAAATCTCCCGATTCACAGTCAGGCTACGGTTACTGCTTCTGGCGCTGTGCGGGTCTCAACGGATATAGAGCAGACGGTATGTTTTCTCAGTTCGGTATCGTTGCGAAGGATTATGATGCTTCGTTCATTATGACGGCAGGTGAGGTCAACGAACAGAAAACGAGAGACTGCATCTGGCGTCATTTCCCGAAATGTCTGATAGAAGCAGATTCAGAAGAAACTCCAATAGAAAAACCTGCATTGGCTCCGCTTGATGACGATCTTCCGGAGATGCAGAGGAGTCTTCTCGAGGAGTGGCTTCACGGCAGGAAAATGAAGTTTTCAAAAAATATGGTTCTCTCTGCCGCAGGATTCCCTGTGAGTATGCTTCCGATACCGATTGTCTATATGTCGGGAGACAGAGCAGGCGGAATAACTGATGTCGTATTTGAATTTTTTGAGGACACCTGCACGATGAGTTGGGCAGAGGGTGATGAACAAAACACTATCGTCTGCGGTATGGACGGTAAACCCCGTCGCAGTCCTATGACACTTGCAGGGATGCCATTTACGGCGAATGCTACGGCTGCCTGGACTACTCAGAATGAGTTGACGGTACATATGCGACCGATTGAAGCTGTTTGTCAGCGTATAATCAAGTTTACCATTGATGAGGATTCGGTTACTTACAATCCGTCGAGCAAACCGCCGATTACGGCAATTGCCGACTATCTGAAGCACGATATGGATCACTTCCTTCCTACTTTTGCTCCGATTCAGACTCTTGGTGTCAAGGCTTTTGAACAGGCACACCACGTGCTCGACGTTGCACACAAGGGTAAATTTGTTGATGAGGAAACAGAAAAAGAGAAAGATAAGAAGAAGGAAAAGGACAAAGAAAAAGATAAAGATAAAGACAAAGATAAGGAAAAAGAAAAACGAAGAGAACGAAGACGGGAACGCAGGAATAAAGATGTAAAAATCAAACGGGTTGCACAGTTCAGCAAGGTAAGCTTTGAAAACTTCTGCGATTCATGGGCGGAGGATTTCGGCGGAACACCTGAAGAAATCAAAGCTGTTTATGAAGAAATAAATCTTCCTCGCAGAGCTACATCAGGCTCGGCAGGTTACGATATTTTCAGTCCGTTTGACTTTACATTGAAGCCGGGAGAGACGGTCAAGATTCCGACGGGTATCCGCTGTGAGATCGATGAAGGCTGGGTGCTCAAGGTTTATCCGCGAAGCGGTCTCGGTTTCAAGTTCCGCCTTCAGCTTAACAATACTGTCGGTATAATCGACAGCGACTACTTCTACTCTGATAACGAAGGTCATATCTTTATAAAAATAACAAATGACTCCAACGAAGGAAAAACTGTTGAAGTCAAAAAAGGACAGGGATTTGCACAGGGTATTTTTGTCGAGTACGGAATTACATACGATGATGACGTGACGGACGTCCGAAACGGCGGTTTCGGCAGCACGACGAAGTGATAAGTGACAGTAAATTTACAATATAGAGTAAGGAGAATAAGGGGGGACCCAAATGTCAGTACCGTATATTATCGGCTTTGTTTTATTGTTTGTTTTACAATTGACTGCTATGTGCATTTTTTTGAAGGTTGAAATTCCGAAGCCAAGCAAAAAATCATTGATGATGAAGGTTACCTGTTCAACGATTTTTTTGCTGACAGCTGTCCTTTCGATGATCTGTGCGAACAATTTTTCAAGCTATGCTTGGTTTATTCTTCTTGGTCTTACCATTTCGTGGGTAGGAGACTTCATACTTCATTACAAAACTGATGAAAACTTTTTTGTAGCAGGTATACTTACCTTCCTTTGTGGCCACATCTGCTACATAATAGCTTTTATGAAGGTGCAGAAACTGCATTTCCCGGAAGCTCCGTTTCTGAGTATCGCTGAAGCATTACTGTTGATCGGTGGCGTATGCTTCGGTCAGTGCAGACTTCATATGCTCAAAGCTGATTACGGAAAAGCATTCATACCGTGTACCATTTATATGAATGTAATTATGGTTATGTTCGTTAAAGCGATTACTCTGAGTATACATTTTATCAAGGAAAGTCCGATTGAAAACGGAATTCTGACGGGAATAATACTTATGGTCGGAGTGTGTATGTTTGATGTTTCGGATTTCACGCTTGCATTGCTTCGTTTCACACCGTTGTATTCAAAAAGCTACGGAATGCGTAAGCTGAATGTTCTGACATATTTTTTGGCACAGATGTGTCTCGGTCTTACAATTTTAAATGTTGCAGTATAAAATTTAAAGAGGAAGCGTTAAGCTTCCTCTTTTGCTTTTCTGAAGGGTTATTCAGCATCTTCCCAGTTAAACTGAGTGAGCTTACCTGCACATAAAAGGTCAGGATAGTCCCACTGGCGAAGCACCTCGTAGACAGCGATCGCAACGGAGTTTGAAAGGTTGAGGCTTCGTGCGGACGAATCATTTATCATCGGGATACGTACACATTTTTCAGGATTGTCAAAGAGCAGCTGCTCAGGCAATCCTTTTGTTTCTTTGCCGAAAAAAAGAAAAACGTCATCGTGATACTCTACGTCCGTGTGACGACGGGGAGCCTTTGTGGTGAAAAATCTGTACTCACCGTCTTTGTTCTTCTCAAAAAAGTCGTCAAGGTTTTTGTAGTAGGTAATGTCGAGCAGATGCCAGTAATCAAGTCCTGCTCTTTTTAATTTTCTGTCATCAATTTTAAATCCCATAGGCTCGATGATGTGAAGTCTTGTTCCGGTCGCAGCACAGGTACGTGCGATATTGCCTGTGTTCTGCGGGATTTCGGGCTCTACAAGAACTATATTGAGAGTTGCCATTATTTCACCGCTTTTATAAGTTTTTCTATCTGAGGCTCAAACTGAAGTCCGAAGCCCCTTGGCTCGTCAGTAAGTGCCGTTTTTTCGACACATTCACATGTAAATGTCATCGCAATCTGTACAGCATCGGTAAATTCTTTACCATTCATAATTGCAGACACAAGTGAAGAAGTGAATACATCACCCGCTCCGGGGAATCGACCTTCTGCTTTCGGTGTGAAAAACATATTAGCTTTTCTTGTATAGCTGTCATAGACAGCACAGCCTATCTGTCCGTTATCGCTTTCGATTCCTGTTATTACGATTCTTCCGGTGCCGAGATTACGGATGCTTATGAGAAGCTCCTTGATGTGATCCTGAGAGTAAGGTGCCTTAGTGCATTCGACACCAGCGAGCATTTCCGCTTCCGTGACATTGGGAGTGATTATATCGGCCATAGCACAGAGAAATCGCATTTCGGAAATGAAACTGTCGTCAATCTGGCTGTAGAAATCGCCGTTGTCACCCATAACGGGGTCGACGATGCAAAGCGTGTCGCTTTTTTTGAAGTCTATGAGAAATCTTTTTACCGTTTCTGCCTGCTCCCTTGTGGCAAGGTATCCTGTATAGATAGCGTCAAAACGTATGCCGATTTTTTTCCAATGGTCGGCAAAAGACTGTATTTTATCTGTCAGGTCAGCACAAACGAAGCCGTCAAACTCCGTGTGAGCCGAAAAAATCCCTGTCGGCAGAGGTACAGCCTGAAACCCGCAGGCTGAAATGATCGGAAGAGCAGCGGTCAGCGAACATCTTCCGACACAGGACATATCGTTTATCAAAGCAATTTTTTTCTGCTTTTCCAAAATTATCATCTCCGAATTCATCTGTCAGCTATTATAACAATATTAGCTAAAAAAAGCAACTAAGAATATTATACTCGCTTTCGTAAAGAATAAAAAACGAGGAGGGATTTTAAATGAAAACAACGACTTCAAATGTTATGAAGGGTATCGGCGTCGGAATGCTTGTGGGTGGTGCTACGGCACTCATCGGAGGTTCAATGAAAAACTCAAAAAAGATGAACTATAAGAAGATGGCAAACAAAGCAATGAAGACGGCAAACAATTTCATGGACAGTTTTATGTAAAGAAAAGACCGAGGATTTTCCTCGGTCTTTGAAATTATTTATCTCTGTTATTTCTGAGAATTTTAAGTGTTGTAGTCTTGGGAAACTCTGTGTCACGTGTCTTGACTTTTGCGACCTGCTTGTAGCCGGGAAGCTTTTTGTTGATTTCGTTGACGTCACCCTTGATTCTGTCCTTAGCGTCAGGCACTTCGAGGGTGTCGAGGAAGAACTCAGCTGTGATGAAACCGTCCTCGTCGTAAACAATAACTTCCTTTACGTATTCGATAGTTGAAAGCTTGTCTTCGATCTCTTCGGGAGAAACGTTTTTGCCGTTACTCAGAACGATAAGATTCTTCTTTCTTCCGCGGAAGAAGAGGAAACCGTCTTCGTCGATGTAACCGTAGTCGCCCGTCTTGAACCACTCACCGTCAAATGCTGCGGCTGTTGCTTCGGGATCCTTGTAGTAACCCTTCATAACGTTTTTACCGCGCACATAGATTTCACCGACACCGTCTTCGTCAGGATCGTTGATTTTGATTTCGTTACACTCAAGAGGAGTACCGCAGCTGCCGAACTTGAAGTGATCCGGATTGTTGGCTGTGATAGCGGGTGAACACTCTGTGATACCGTAACCATTAACGATGTGGATACCCATATCGTACATACCACGCTCATATTTCTCATCGAGGTAAGCACCACCGCAGATGATGAGAGCGAGTTCGCCGCCAAGATTGTCGATGATTGTGCCGAAGATCTTTCTTCTTCTGTCGATGCCGAGCTTCATAAGGAAGTTGCTGATCTTAAGACCTTTTTTAAGAACCTCGTCACGGCCTGTTTTCTTGGCTGTGAACCAGATTTTTTTATAAATAGTTTCGACTGCGAGAGGTACACCTGCAAAGTTGTGCGGATGATATTCTGCGAGATCCTTCTGAATGTCCTTGATGCTTCTGCAGATGAAGCCCCATTCGGAAAGAAGACAGCCTGTGAAGAGGGCACTTACCCAGGAGTATGTGTGGTGAAGCGGAAGGAAGCCGATTGCGTGTCCGCTCGGTGCAGATTTAACGCCTGCAAGTGCATCAGCTGCAACACTGCCCTGAGTGAGCATAACACCCTTGCTCTTGCCTGTTGTGCCTGATGTGTAAACGATGAAAGCAACGAAGTC
>JAZRNG010000065.1:0-9748 GCA_045648065.1 Acutalibacteraceae bacterium
GCAACAAGGAGATACTTGTTGATGGGGTATGTAACTGCTGTTGCAAGTGCCATAACGAAGATAACTGCGAGAGACATACCCAGTGCAGTGTTGACCTTCTTTGAAACACCGAGGAAGGGACAGATACCGAGGAACTTTGCAAGAACGAAGTTCTGCGTGAGAATCATAGTAAGAAGGATGCTTAATAAACCTTTAGTAAGTTCCATTATGCTTCAACCTCCTTCTTTTCGCAAGACTCGTCGGTTGCTCTGATTGCACAGGACTTAGCCATCGGACAGTTTTCACAGCCCTTAAGCTCTGCCTTGGGTTTGCCCTTTGATTCAGCGAGTTTGTTTGAAAGAGCCATGACAAGGCCGAATACAAAGAAGCCACCCGGAGCAAGAACGAAGATCAGCATCGGATTTTCGTTAAGGAATGGAATTGAGAAACCGTTGAAATCGTTTCCGATAAGTCCGCCGAATCCTGCAAGGAATGTACCTGCACCGAGGATTTCACGGATAGTAGCCATAACGAAAAGTGCTGCCGTGAAGCCGATACCCATTCCGAGTCCGTCAACAGCTGAAGCGAGCACACCGTTTTTACCTGCGAAAGCTTCAGCTCTGCCGAGAATGATACAGTTAACAACGATAAGCGGGAGATAAACACCGAGCTGTTCGTCAAGTACGGGGACAAATGCTTTTACAAGCATCTGTACAATAGTAACGAAAGATGCGATAACTACTATGTAAGCAGGAATACGTACCTTCGCAGGGATAACTTTTCTCAATGCTGAAATAACAATATTTGAACAGATGAGAACGATTGAAGCGGAAAGACCCATACCGATTGCACCGGTAACTGAGGTTGAGGTTGCAAGCGTGGGACAGGTACCGAGAACGAGTCTTAAAACAGGGTTTTCGATAATGATACCTTTGGTAAGCTCTTTACCAAGTGATTTTTTCTCTGCCATCAGTTTGCACCTTCCTTTCCTGTGACTTTTGCAAAGCTGTCGAGAGCTTTATTTACTGCTTCTGCGACTGCATTTGAAGAAATTGTAGCGCCTGAAAGGGCATCAATTTCGTTATTTGCAGCGTTTGCTGAGTTTTTAACGATTGTGATTTTGTCACTCATATTTAAAAATTTATCTCTGAATTCAGGCTTGTCAGCATTCATTCCGAGACCCGGAGTGTCTGTTATGTGAAGGAGTTTCACACCTGTGATTTTTCCTTCCATATCAATGCCTGTCATAACGATGATTTCACCACCGTAACTTTTTGCTGTTGTGGTGAAAACCATACCGACCTCATTACCGTCTTTGTCAAGACCGGCAACATAGTTGATACCGTTGTCTGACTTTTCTTCAAAAGTTTCCGCAGTTTCAAGAACTTCACTTCTTGATTTGATTTCTGTCTGGATAGCGAGCTGCTCAATTTTCGGAGCGGTAACACTGTTAGCAAGACCGAGAAGTGCTGTTGAAACAAGGCAAATCACGAACAATGCTATTGTGGGGACGAGGATAGCTTTTTTCATTATTCCTTCGCCTCCTTTTCTTTCTTTTCCTTTTTAGGAGTGCCGAAAGGCTTGGGAATAGTGATGTTTTCAATCAACGGAACAAGGATGTTCATAAGGATGATTGAATATGAAACACCTTCGGGAAGATTGCCGAAGATACGTATAACAGATGTTACAAGACCGCAACCTATCGCAAAGATAATCTTACCCTTGAATGTGATAGGGGAAGTAGTGTAGTCTGTTGCCATAAAGAAAGCACCGAGCAGAAGTCCGCCGCCAAGAAGCTCATAAGCAACAAACTGAAGGTTACCCTTGCCTGCAATAAGCATAAACAAAGCAACTGTACCGATATAAATCAGAGGGATTGTAGGGGAGATTACCTTACGGATGATGAGATAAAGTCCACCGATGATAATTGCGATAGCACAGGTTTCACCAAGACAGCCTGCTCTCCAGCCGATAAGCATTTCGGTAAGGGAGGGGAGACTTTCTGCACCTGAAGCTACCATAGTATGTATTGATGCGAGAGGCGAAGCTGAAGTCATCCCGTCGAGATCCTGCAACCATGTAAGAGGTGCTGTCCATGTAGACATAGCGACGGGGAAAGATGCGAGAAGAACGATACGTCCTGCGATTGCAGGGTTTACGAAGTTCTGTCCGATACCTCCGAAAAACTGCTTTGCGACAACGATTGCTACAGCTGATCCGATGGGTACCATCCACAAAGGGATGCTTACGGGAAGGTTGAAGGCGAGTAAAAGACCTGTGATAACTGCACTGAGATCGCCGATAGTCTGACTACGTTTCATAACAAATCTTGAGAAGTATTCAAAAACGACACATGTGCCGACAGCGATACATTCAATCAGCAAAGCTCTTGGTCCGAAGAAAAAGACAGAAGCGATGAGAGACGGAACGAGTGCGATTATGACATCGAGCATAATGCTTCTGACGGTTTTGTGTGTGCGGTCGTGCGGTGAAGCACTGACCACCAGCTTATTATTTAAAGTCATTTTTTAGCACCTGCCTCTCTTACGAGTGATTTTGCAAGACGCATATGCTGAACAAGAGGCTTCTTAGCGGGGCAGGAGTAGGCACAGCTTCCACACTCCATGCAAACCATAACTCCGTCTTTAATCAATGCATCTGCATCCTTTGCTTTAGTGTTTCTTACTATTCGGGTTGGAACGAGACTTAACGGACAAGCTGAGGCACAGCGACCGCAACGTATACAGTCTGTCTCCTTGAATACCTTTGCATCTTCCTTGGAGAAGACAAGCAAAGCGTTGTTGCTTTTTGAGATCGGATGATCGAGGTTCGTGATCGAAATACCCATCATCGGACCGCCTGCAACGATTTTAACAGGTTCATCTTTGAAACCACCGCAGAAGTCGATAATATCGCTGATGCTAGTACCGATAGGCACACGGATATTCTTAGGCTCTTTGATTGCAAGACCGTCAACCGTAAGCGAACGGCTTACAAGGGGTTTACCGGTTTTGAGGTAACGGGAGATAAACGCTGTGGATGCAACGTTCATAACCATACAGCCGATGTCTGACGGGAGCTTGCCGGGGGGCAGCTGACGTCCGGTTGCAGACTGAATCATCATTTTCTCAGCACCCTGAGGATAGCGTGATTCGAGCTGCATTATTTTGATTGCGCCGTTTGCACTGCTGTTACCGTCAACGATCTGTTCGAGAATTTTAAATGCTTCAGGCTTGTTGTCTTCGACAGCGATGACGACGTTGGGTATTTCAAGGAATTCCATTATCGTTCGGATACCTGAATAGATATCCCAAGAGTTCTCTATACATTCACGGTAGTCTACAGTAATGTAAGGTTCGCATTCTGCAGCGTTGATGACAAGAGTATCTATCTTTGAAGGTGCATTGAGCTTGATATGTGTCGGGAAACCTGCACCGCCGAGTCCGACGAGACCTGATTCTCTGATGGCTTTTACGAAATCTTCTTTTGTTTCAACGTGAGGAGCTTTAATACCCTCGTAAAGTCGCATTTCTCCGTCTGATTCTATAGTAACACCCTGAGCCATTGCACCACCGGGAAGCTTGACGTTTCCTATAGCTGTAACAGTACCTGAAACAGAAGCGTGGATAGGTGCACTGACCGGCTTGTCGCTGTCACCGATTACCTGTCCGACTGCAACTATATCACCTACTTTTACTGTTGGTGTACAAGGTGCACCGATGTGTTGTTGCATAGGTAAAATAACCTGTTTAGGTTCCGGCATACGTACTACTTCAAGCTCAGCTGTGTTTTTGTGGTGAGCCACTTTAACACCGCCGCGGACTTTTTTCACCGCGTTGATTACACCGGGAATGTGAATCTTACCCATCTGATTAACCCCTTTCCAATTATAAACGATTAAATGTTTTCTCTAAAGCGGGAAGTACCAGCTTCAGAGTTGTTCCCGTAACGAACCCTGTCGCAACGGCAAACAGTATTAAGATCGGACCGTAACCTGTCACGAGTGCCCATGTCCCTGAAAGAAAACAGGCGACCGTAAGCTGTCCTATATTATGACAAACGGCACATATGATTCCGATGCCGATATATCCGAGTTTGATTTTTTTACTTCTGAGGAGAACACAGGCGGCAAGTGTACTGAGCAGACCGCCTGCAGCACTCATAAGCATAGCGGTAGTACCGCGCGTGATTCCTGCGAAAGCAGATTTGATGATTGCTATACCGAAAGCATCTGCGATACCTGCAGAAGATGCAAGAAACATCGTGACGACATTTGCAAGACCGGGTTTTGCTCCGGGAGGGAGTCCCGGCAGGGGAGGTATCAACGATTCAAGGAAGGATAATGAAAGCGCCAGAGCACCCATAATTCCGAGAAAAGCAACCTTTTTTATTGTCGATTTTTTCTTGTCCATAAAAACTCCGTCAGTAAGTCATCATATCTGTTTTATCAGTGCCGTTGATTGTGATTACAACTCTCTGAGGAAGGCAGGCTGCTGTCTGTCCCTTAGAGGTAAGCCAACCGCTGCCTGTACAGAGTTTATCTTTGCATATTGCGTCACTAAAACAGATCGCACCTTTTTTTACTGAAATTACCGTACCTTTTTTAGGAGAAAATGTGTAAGCTTCTGTAACTTTGTCAAGGTTGATTTCTTCGGTCTGTTCACCGTCGACATAAACGGTTGCTATGAGACTGTCATTATGAAAAAGATTCGGTATAAAAAGAAGAAAGCTTAAAAACAATACTGCGATAATTATAAAAATATCTGCACGTCTGAAAAGTTTTCTCATTCTGCCACCATATAGCTTTCATCGGTAAGAGTGAACTTGTCCTTAAGTCCGTCAGTAAGACGTACTGTTTTGTCTTTGAAAACGAATACTGCCTGAGCGTCATATTGCTTCAGAAGTTCAAGACTATGCTGATATCCGCGGATGTAGCAGGCCGTGGACAGAGCGTCACTGAGAAGACCTGAATCGCAGATGACGGTTACGCTCATAAGTCTGCTGTCTGCAGGATAACCCGTGGTCGCATCGAGGATATGATGATACTTTTTGTCGTTATCAATGAAAAATTTCTCATAGTTTCCGGAAGTGGAAACGAATGTCTCAGAAAGCTCGAGACTGCCCATTGAAGCCTGACTGTTTTCGGGATTGGTTATGCCGATAGTGAAGTCCTTCTTGCCGTAAAGCAGAAGACTGCCACCGACGGAAATAACCGCAGAATCAGTATTTGTTGAGTTGAGAAGAGTTTTGATTCTGTCACAAGCTGCACCTTTGCCGACTGCACCGAGGTCAAGCGACTGACCTTCATTGATTGTAACGGTGGTATCAGTCACCTTTACATCTGCATAAGAGACAAACGGAAGCCTTTCTTTTATCTCATCGTCAGAAGGTAAACGTTGATTTTCACCGCCGAAGTCCCAGAGTTTTGTTATTTCGCCGACGGTGATATCAAAGACTCCTTCACATTTTTTTGAAACATCGAGTGAATCTGCGATGATTTCAACAGTTTCATAAGAAACAGAAACTGCTGTACCAGGGGCGGAATTGATTCTGTCTATATCAGAATTTTTCTCATTTCGGGACAGAAGAGCTTTTTCAGTTTCGTTGATGTTTTCGAGGACGAGCTGAGCGTTCTCTTCTCCGTCAGGGCCGAAAAGCCGGAGCGTCACTACGGTGCCCATAGCTACGGTTGTCGTGCTGTACTCAGAAGACTTGCGAACAGCATCGAAAACAATGATGCCGGCGATCAATGCAATACAGACAGTGACTGCAATCAAAGCTCTTTTATTCAGATTTCTGAGCTTTTCAACGATTTTCAAAAAATCACCTGATCCGTTCAAATAAGTATTAAGACATAATAATCTATTTTACCTAAATTATATAACGAAATTGAGTTTTATTCAATAGAAAAACGGTTAATTAAATATTTAACAAAGTCAGCGTATTTGCTTATAAAAACAAAGAAAAAGCACCTGCCGAAGCAAGTGCTTTTAAGAGTCTGATTATCAATTATAAGTACCAGATCCAACCGAAGAGGATATAAACGATGATCCACTGAATAATTGAATATGAAACTGTAACTTCACAAGTTGCTGCAAGCTCTCCGTCAACAGTTCTTGCTGTGATTGTAGCTGTGCCGACACCTGTGGCATAAACTGAACCTGTTTCATCTACAGTTGCAACGCTCTCGTCTGAAGATTCCCAGATGATTTCTGTAGAATATGCAGCTTCTTCAGGAAGAATGTTAACGAAAAGTCTTGTAGTCTGTCTGAAGTTCATACCGATTTCCTGCATACTCATCACAAGCTCTGAGGGCTTTGTTACGAGCTTTGGAACAGAACGCTCTTCATCAATACCGCAAACGCTACAGATTCTTCTCTCTACGCCTTCCTTGCTGTGAGTAGGCTGTTCGATTATGCTCCATGCAGACCAACGATGACCTGTAGAATAAAGAGTGACAGCTCCGGGCTTAACGTCACCGCAAGCAGGGCAGTACTGTCTGATATAACCATCTTCAGTACATGTTGCAACCTTGATATCCTGGATGTGATTATGACCGTTTGAATCGAGTACTATTTCTTCTGTTACTTCATTACAAACAGTACAGATGGATCTGATGTAGCCATTTTCAGTACATGTAGGAACGAGGTTTTCTTTTTTTGTTTCTCCATGACCTGCAGCAGGGATAACAGTCTGATCAATTACCTGACCACAATCGATACAGATAACCTTATGATAACCGTCTTCGGTACATGTTGCATCCTTGTGTTCTTCTTTGGTGTTTTTGTGGTTGGTAGCGGGGATAGCAGTTTCACTTACTGTTATACCACAGTCTTTACAGATAACCTTATCGTAACCGTCTTCGGTACAAGTAGCGTCTTTGTGTTCTTCTTTGGTGTTTTTGTGGTTGGTAGCAGGGATAGCAGTTTCACTTACTGTTATGCCGCAGTCAACACAGATAACCTTAACGTAACCGTCTTCGGTACAAGTAGCTTCTTTACTGTCTTCGGTAGTGTTTTTATGATTTGTAGCAGGAAGAACAGTTTCGCTCACTGTTTCACCGCAATCACAGATAACCTTAACATAGCCGTCTTCAGTACAAGTAGCTTCTTTACGGTCTTCGGTTGTGTTTTTATGAACGTGTGTGTCAGGAACGTTGTTTTCTACAACTACTGATTCAGCGACATCAACGTCTGTACCTTCAAATTCAACACCGCAGTCTGTAACTGTGATTTCAAAATCTTCTGCACAGATCGAATCAGCTGTTTCTTTTTCGAAAGTGTATGTAGCGATATCATACTCTGCTTCAAAAGCGTCAGTTCTTGCGATGCTGATCATACCGTTTTCTGTGTTTGAACTTGCGATACCACCGGTTACAAAAATATCGATGTTAGTCTCGATTTTTGTAAGTTTGAGGTTTTCGCAAGCTGTGATTGTAAGACCAAGGCACTTGAAGCTGTTTTCCTTGAGTTTAAGGCTGACTATGGTTGATTCATCTGAATCGCTCACTAACTCAAGAGAGAAAACAGGTGCTGTAGGAGTTCCTGCTGTATCTTCTGCTGCCATAACGATGGCAGGTGCAGCTGTGAGAAGCATCATAACTGCAAGAAGGACAGAGAGCACTTTTGTGAAAGTTTTGTTCATTATTCGTACCTCCATAGTGTGTAAATTTATACATATAATATAATAGACCCTTTTGACGGAAAGGTCAAGATATCTTTTGACGAAAATAACACTCATAGTTTGTGGATTTTTGCATAAACACACAACATCTCTCCTGTTCTGACCTTATTTCACTGTTGAACGGATTTTTTTCTCTTAAATGAAAAAAATAATTCATATGGTTTTTTAGGAGGGTTATGATTGGTAAAAAGGATGATTGCTGTGGTTGTGGCTTTTTCTTTGCTTTACACAAGCATTTGTATAAGGTTGTATACTTTGGCAGTTTCGGATACGGAAAAGGCAAACACATCGCAAAGACGGTATACGGTAAATGTAAACGAGATACGGGGAGAAATCCTGGACTGCAACGGTGAGAGACTTGTTATGACAGAGTATGAAAATGTTGCAGCGGCAAGGCCCACGTACAAGGCTTTGAAGGCTCTTGAAAATGTACTTGACGAAAGTCAGTTTTTATCGGTTAAGGAAAGAATGGAAAACTCAAATGCTGTTACTGTCGGGATAGGGAAATCAACCGTAGATGAAAATGAGGATATTATAGTGCTGAAAAAATATCAGCGTTATGCGGACTCGGGCTTTGCGGCACATACTTTAGGATATGTGAACGGCGAGGGCAGAGGTGTGTATGGTATAGAAAAAAGCTTTGATGATATTCTTCATACGGGGAAAAATCTTTCGGTAAGCTTTATGTCAGATGTTCACGGACGGGTACTGGGAGGTACAGAAATTCAGGTGAATAACAAGGATGTACAGACAGGCTCGGTTATGCTGACGCTCGACTGCAGGATTCAGGATATAGTAGAAAAAGCTCTTGACGCAAACGGTGTGGTGTGCGGCGGAGCTGTCGTAGTTGAAAATAAAACAGGAGCGATAAGGGCTGCTGTATCGCGACCCGGCTTTGTTCCGTATAATGTTTCGGAGTATCTTGAAGATGAAAACTCACCGCTTCTCAACAGAACTCTGAACCCATACAGCGTGGGTTCTGTTTTTAAGGTGGTAGTTGCTGCTGCGGCCGTTGAAAGTAAATCAGAATATTTCACTTATGAGTGCAAGGGTGAATGTGATATTGACGGGACTATTTTCAGCTGTAATGATAAAACGGCACACGGTAAGCTTGACCTGACTAAAGCACTTGAATGCTCGTGCAATACCTTTTTTATCGAACTCGCAAGAAAGATCGGTGCAGAAAAAATTCTTGAAACAGCATCTTTGATGGGCTTCGGTCAGGAAATACGGTTGGCTGAAGATATGATTTCAAAAAGCGGGATGCTTCCGTCTGCAGATGAACTCAGGAGTTCAGGCGAATTTGCAAACTTTTCTTTCGGTCAGGGCAGGTTTTCTGCAACTATGCTTCAGCTGTGCAATATGATGAGCTGTGTAGCAGGAAAAGGTAAGTACCATGAACCGTATCTGATTGAGAGTGTGACGGATGCTGACGGTGATACAGTTTTGTCACACAGAGGAGGGTTTCCTGTTTATGTCTTTTCCGAAAGGACAAGCACGAAACTTACATCTATGCTTGTTAGCGTAGTTGAAAACGGAAATGCAGGAAAAGCTAAGCTTGAAAACGGGATTACAGCAGCAGGGAAAACGGCTACGGCACAGACGGGTGTTTTTGACCGCAACGGCGTCGAACTGTGCAATACATGGTTTGCGGGATTTTTCTCGTCAGAAGCTTCAGGGTATACCGTAGTGATTCTGAAAGAAGGCGGACGCTCCGGGGCAGAGGATTGTGCTCCGATTTTCAAGGATATCGCTGATGAAATAATAATGCTTGAAAAAAATTCTTAAAAACTTAAAAAAATGCTTGATTTGCAATATACCTTGTGTTATAATCTATCGGCAATCATTACACACGTAGAGTGTTTTGAGCGAAGTGCATTGAAAAAATGTCCGCTTTTCAAGCTCTGCGGAGGCAAAAACTAAGGAGGAAAAATTTATGCCAGTAGTATCAATGAAGCAATTACTCGAAGCAGGTGTTCACTTCGGACACCAGACAAGAAGATGGAACCCGAAAATGGCTCAGTACATTTTCACAGAGCGTAACGGTATCTACATCATCGACCTTCAGAAGACAGTTGGTAAGCTC
>JAZRNG010000066.1:0-7981 GCA_045648065.1 Acutalibacteraceae bacterium
TATCAGCCGTTCACAGTTACATATAACGAAGGCACAATCACCGTTATGAACAAGCGCTATTTCGAAGCTCTTGATGACCTCGGCTTCAAGTGGACAATCGAGAAAAACGGTAAGGTTGTCAAGGAAGGCATTGTTGAAAAAGCAGAAATTGCAGCTCGTGAAAAGACTGACTACAAGCTCTTTGACGATGTACAGACAGATGAGCTCACAACGCTCAACATCCGATTCTTCCAGAACAGCGACACTCTCTGGGCAGAAAAGGGCTTTGAGGTCGGTTATACTCAGTTCATTCTTTCTGATTCAGCTATCAGCGTTGATACAAAGAAAAACGATTCTGTCAGCGTTGACGAAAGCAGAACAGCAATCACAGTAAGCTGTGGCAATACAACATATACATTTGATAAGATTCTCGGCAAGGTCGCTTCTATCAACAACGGCAAGGAGCTTCTCGCTGAGCCAATCGGCTTCAATGTAAACCGCAGTTATCACATCAGCAACGACTTTTCTGATCAGTGGAAACGCGCAAGATACGAGCAGGTAAAGCAGAAAACATATTCAAGCGAAATCACAGAAGCTTCTGCAGAAAAAGTTGTTATCACAACAAAGGTATCATTTGCAGCGGCTGCTATGCCCCCTGCAATCCGTGCAGATATCATCTACACATTTACAGCTGACGGAAAGCTCAATATCAGCGTGAAGTCAGTTGTTACATACAACGCTCCTGCACTTCCGAAATTCGGCATCAAGCTCGTTATGCCTGAGGGCTTTGAAAACGTCACTTACCTCGGCTACGGCCCTGTTGAAACTTATGCTGACCGCTTTGTAAGTCAGATGATTTCAGAATACAGCACAACTGCAACTGACGGTTATGAGCACTACATCAGACCGCAGGAATGCTCTTCACACTACAAGACAAAGACAGCAAGTGTAAAGGATGCTGACGGTAACGGTCTCTCATTTGCAGATACAAGTGCAGCAGGCTTCTGCTTCAAGGCAATCCATTATGATGACGAGCAGATTCACGCAACACGTCACGATGACGAGCTGACAGCACTCACTGAAACAATCGTTTCACTTGATTACAAAATGCACTGTGATAATCTGGAATATGCAAATCTTGAACCGTGGAGAAAATTCGAAGAAAAAGAATTTGCTTTCTCTTACGATATCATCCCCGAATGAGGTGAATAAAAATGAAAACTTTTATGGATAAAGATTTCCTTCTTTACAATGACACTGCAAAGAAGCTTTTCCACGATCACGCAGCTTCAATGCCGATTTTCGACTGGCACTGTCACCTTTCTCCTAAAGAGATCTATGAAAACAAGCAACCTGCTGACATTACTGAATTATGGCTCAGCGGCGACCACTACAAGTGGCGTGCAATGAGAGGTTGCGGTATTGATGAGAAATACATCACAGGTGATGCTTCCTCCTACGAAAAGTTCAAGGCGTGGGCAAAGGCTATGCCTTATTGCATCGGCAATCCGCTTTACCATTGGACTCACCTTGAGTTGCAGAGATATTTTGATATCTATGAGCCTCTGAGTGAAAAGACGGCAGATGCAATCTGGGAAAAGGCAAACAAAAAAATCGCTGACGGAGGATTCACTCCCCGTCAGCTTATCGAAAAATCTAATGTAACCTGCGTCTGCACAACAGACGATGCGGCAGACAGCCTTGAATATCACAAGCTTATAGCTGAAGATAAATCCTTCAAGTGCAAGGTACTCCCTGCATTCCGTCCTGACAAAGCACTCTCAATCGAGCTTCCGACTTATCTCCCCTGGCTTTCTGCTTTGGAGAACATAAGCGGTGAAAAAATCGACAGCTACAAAAAGCTTGTCACTGTGCTCAAGACAAGAATCGATTTCTTTGAAGAAATGGGTTGTAAAGCAAGTGACCACGGTTTCCTTTATGTTCCTTATAACAGAGCAACGGAAGATGAACTTGAAGCAATCTTCAAGAAAGCATTGAACAGCGAAACTCTCACAGTTGACGAACAGGACAAATACAAGACCGAGCTTTTCCGTTTCTTTGCAAAAGAATATGCAGCTAAAGGCTGGGGTTGTGAAATCCACATCGGTCCGATGAGAAATAACAACACTGCGATGTTCAAAAAAATCGGTCCTGATACAGGCTTTGACTCAATCTGCGACAGAAACATTGCAGAGGATCTTTCAAGAATGCTTGATTCACTTGAGGTTGAAGGTAATCTCCCGAAGACCATCCTCTTCTGCCTTAATCCGAAAGATAATTACGTTCTCGGCACAATGCTCGGCAACTTCCAGTCAAGCGAAGCTGAGTCAAAGATTCAGTTCGGTTCAGGCTGGTGGTTTAACGATAATATCGACGGTATGCGCGAGCAGATGAAAGCCCTCGGCAATCTCGGTGTGCTTGGTAAGTTTGTCGGTATGGTTACGGACTCAAGAAGCTTCCTTTCATATCCACGTCACGAATATTTCCGTCGTATCCTCTGCGGTCTTATCGGTGATATGGTTGAAAACGGACTTTATCCGTATACCGATGAGCTTGAAGATATTATTAAAGATATCTCATACAATAACGCAAAAAAATATTTCGGAATATAACGAAAAGAGCTGAGTTCACCTCAATGAACTCAGCTCATAATTTTTAAAACTTATTTTGTTTCCTTCTTACCATTCTTGTAGAAAAACGCACCGACAATCATAATCACCACGAAAACTATAAGATAGAAAAGAACCGGGAAAGAGAATTTACCTTCTGCCTGTGCCTTCCAGTACGGTGTAAGACCGTGAGCATAGACAGCAGCAAATATCATAAATCCTGATGCGATGATACCTACCAATGGCATAATGACGTTTTTAAAGATATTCTCTTTGCCGTGCTTGAGCATAAAGACAAAGAAGATAGGAATGTAAAGAGCATAAATCGTAACAATCGGAAGCTCTGATGAGTCAAAGCTGAAGATACCAAATATCGGATTGTCATTAAGATTTGCACCGTAGAAATAGAAGAGCCATGCTGCACAAACCAAGAGACCGAATACCGATGCGTTTGTAGGCATATTTGTTTCTTCACTTACTTCCTTGAACATCTTTACGTTCGGGCCCTGATTTCTTGCTGAAAGAGCGTAGAGACTACGTGTACTTGCCAGCATAAGACCGTTGAGGGTACCAAGACACGAAACAACAATCATAGCGTTGAGTGCATTTCCGCCAAAACTACCGAAAATACCTTTGAATGCCTCAGTAGCACCCTTTTCCTGAAGAACAGAAATTTTCTCACCGCCTGCAAGACCAATGTAATAAAGGATGTAAACAACAACGATTATGAATGCACCCATTACAAGAGCGATCGGAAGATTCTTCTTAGAATTTTTAAGTTCAGCGTTGATTGAAGTTGCAATAATCCACCCCTCATAAGCAAATGCCGTTGCTACAACAGCTGCAAAAAGCGGAGCACCTATACCTGTCTGCTCTACTACACTCCAGGTCTGGAATGCTGAAACTGTATTGCCGTTGCTCAGACCAACGATTGTACCCACTACACCCATAACAATAAGCGGAACGAGTTTAACCGCTGTAGAAGCGACCTGAAACTTACCTGCAATGATCGGAGACAGTGCATTGATTGCATAGCTCAGGCAAAGATAGAAACAAGCCAAAGCAAGGCAAAGTCCACCGGTAATCTGATCTGAACCGAACAAAACGAGTGTATAACGTGCCGAAACCCAGGCAAGAACACTTGTCATACCGGGATAGTAGATCGTCGTTGTAAACCAACCTATCATATAAGCATATCCCGAGCCGAGCGTTGCTTCTGCGTAGTCGACAAGGCCGTTAACCTTTTCATATTTATTAGCGAGAGTTGCGAAGTTATAGGAACAAACGATGATAACTATTCCGCCGATAATCCAGGCAAGGATACCGAGAGGCATATTACCCTGAGTATGGTTAAGTACGTCCTGTGCTTTAAAGAAAACACCGCTGCCGATAACAATACCGACAACCATACAGATAGCCGTAACAAGACCGTACTTCTTCTTAAGTTCTGTACCCATTTTAAAACCCCTTTCAAACTATTTAGTATAAGGTAAATTATAAAATATTACTTGAAAAAAGTAAACTTGCATATTATAATACAAGTATTACATAATGTAATGTCAGGAGGACTTTTATGGATTCTTCAAAATTTTTCGCCTTACTCAAAGCAGTTGAATACGGAAGCCTTACACGTGCAGCTGAAGAGCTCGGCTACACACAGGCAGGTCTCACACATATGATGAACAGACTCGAAAAAGAAATCGGTGTCACACTTCTTCTGCGAACGAAATCAGGTGTCGCACTTACACCTGATGCTGAGAAGCTTATGCCGCTTATGCAGGCTTTTTCAGAACAGGGACTTGAACTCGAAAAAGCAATCCGTAATCTGACCGAGAGCAAAAACACCGTAATCCGTATCGCTTCCTACGCAAGCATCACCAACCATTGGTTACCCATAATCATCAGCAACTTTCAGAAGGATTTCCCCGATGTGCATTTTGAGCTTAATGTAGGCAATCTCGACGAAATCTGCCATATGGTTTCAAACAGCGAGATTGATCTCGGATTCACGAGCAAACAGGATATTCTTCACGGTGATTGGATTCACCTGCAAAACGATCCGTTGTATGCTATTCTTCCACCGGATTGTGAAATTGAAACTGAAAGCGTACCCATTTCTATTTTTAACAACAAAGCATTTTTTATGCCGACATACGGCTTTGACTATGATATCGTCAACACGCTGAAGAAAAACAACGTAAATCCACGTATCAACCGCACAGCCCTTGACGATGCTACTATAGTTTCAATGGTAAGCCACGGTCTCGGCTATTCCATACTTCCGCAACTTGTAATAAAAGGAATGACAGGTTCATTTGTCGCGAAACCAATCGAGCCATCTTCTGCACGTGAGCTTGGAATTCTTATCAAGTCAAAGAATACTCTTTCTCCGATGGCGCATAAATTTATCAATTATTGTAAGCAGGAAATAAAATAGTTTCAATATTCTCAAAACCTATTGAAAAACATTTTTTATAATGTTAGAATCAACTCAAGTTTTAAGCAAAGGAGAACTACAATGACAAAAGATCAGGCTAAAATAAAAGCAAAAGAACTTGTTTCAAAAATGACCGTTGAGGAAAAAATTTCTCAGCTTCTTTATACATCAGCTCCTATTGATAGACTCGGCATAAAGGCTTATAACTGGTGGAACGAAGGTTCACACGGTGTTGCACGTTCAGGAACAGCGACTGTTTTCCCGCACGCAATCGCTATGGCTGCAACATTTGACCCTGAACTCGTCAACACAATCGCAGATGTTATTTCAACCGAAGGCCGTGTAAAATACAATCAGCACGTAAAATACAATGACTTTGATATTTTCAAGGGCATTACTTACTGGGCTCCTAATATCAATATTTTCCGTGATCCTCGCTGGGGCAGAGGTCAGGAAACATTCGGTGAAGATCCGTTCCTCACCGCTGAACTCGGTGTTTCATTCGTAAAAGGTATTCAGGGCGAAGGTGAATTTTACAAAGCAACAGCCTGCTCAAAGCACTATGCCGTTCATTCAGGTCCTGAAAAAGACCGTCACAGTTTTGATGCTATTGCTTCAATGCACGATATGTACGAAACATATCTCCCTGCTTTTGAAAAAACTGTAAAAGCAGGCGTTGCAGGTGTTATGGGTGCATACAACCGTACAAACGGACACCCCTGCTGTGCACATCCTTATCTTATGCAGGAAGTTCTTCGTAAAAACTGGAACTTTGATGGTTATTTTGTTTCTGACTGCGGTGCACTCAATGACATTTACGAGCATCATAAGTACGTCGACACAAAGGCAGAGGCTGCAGCAGTTTCTCTTAAAAACTCCTGTGACCTCAACTGTGGTGAAATTTATCAGCACCTTATCGACGCTTACGAGGAAGACCTTGTTACAGAAGAGGAAATCACAGCTGCTGCCGAAAGACTTTATACAATCCGATTCCTTCTCGGCGAATTTGAAGAAACAAGACCGTATTCTGACATCAGCTATGACAAGCTCGACTGTAAAGAGCACCGTGAGCTCAACCTCAGAGCAGCTCAGGAAAGTATTGTCCTTCTTCATAATAAGGATAACTTCCTTCCTCTCGACAAAAACATTCAGAAGAAAATTGCCGTTGTCGGACCTAACTCAATGTCAGTTACAGCACTTGAGGGTAACTACAACGCTTACGCTTCAGAATACATCACTGTTGCAGACGGTATGCGCCGTGTGTTCAAGGATTCTCACATAACAGTTGAAAAAGGAACAAACTACTGCATCGAAAGACAGAATGACTGGAGCGGTTTCGGCAACCTTATCAGTGACGGTGTTGCAGCAGCTGCTCAGGCGGACATTACAGTTCTTGCTCTCGGCCTCGACTGTTCAATTGAAGGCGAAGACACAGGATTTGACAACGATTACACTGCTTGTGGCGACAAGAAATCAGTTTCTCTTCCCGCTACACAGCAAAAGCTCGCAGAGGCTGTTTGTGACGAATGTGAAAACGTTATCGTCGTTATTATGTGCGGCAGCTCAGTTGACGTTGGAGCTAAGGTAAGAAGCAAGGCTAAGGCTATCATCCACGCTTGGTATCCGGGCTCAACAGGCGGTCTTGCAATCGCAAACCTCCTCGCAGGTGAATTCTCACCCTGTGGTAAGCTTCCCGTTACAATTTATGACGAAAACCACGATCTGCCCAGCTTCCTTGACTATGGTATGCAGGGTAAGACATACCGTTACATCAAGGGCGATGCTCTTTATCCGTTCGGCTATGGTCTTTCTTACACAAGCTTCGCTTATAACAATGCAAAGATTCTCGAAAATACAGAAGACAATGTAAAGCTGAGTGTTGAAATCACAAATACAGGTGACCGCAAGGGTATTGAAAGAGCTCAGGTTTACGCTAAATTTACAGACAGCCGTACATACACTCCTCACTTCCAGCTCTGCTCAGTGGCAAAGGCTGAGCTTGACAAGGGCGAAACTGCAACCGTTACATTTGACATTGACACTTACTGGCTCAAGGCAGTCGATGAAAACGGTGAGCGTATCACTCCCGACGGTGAGCTCAAGCTTTATGTCGGCGGACATCAGCCTGACTCAGTCAGCAACAAGCTTCTCGGTTACGAGTGCATAGAAATCAATCTTAAGTAATCAAAAATCCCTCAGTTTCACAGCTGAGGGATTTTTTCTTAAGTTAAATAAAACATATTTCATACTTATTGATTGTTTCGTATAACTGTGATATAATAATTTAACTTTTGATTGTGCATAAAAAGGAGTGGTTTTCGGTGAAAAAAATTGACATTAAACTTGTTTTAAGTCTTGCCGCCGCCGCACTTGTGGTCTATCTTACTACACACTACTGGCCGAATATATCTGAACTTGCAGGTTCTGTCTTCTCTGCTTCTACGCCGATCATTTTCGGTTTCGTGCTTGCATATCCCATAAATATACTTATGAGTTTTTATGAAAGACACTTTTTCCCTAAAAATCAAACAAAGCCTTTCATTGCAGCAAGAAAGGCTGTTTGTCTTTCGGGTGCAGTTGTTTCCATTATAGGTGTAGTCGCTCTGGTTACAATACTTGTAGCACCGCAGTTTGTTGCTTGTATAAAAATGCTTTTTGCAAAGATACCGCCTGCTGCAGAATTTGTTATGACAAAACTCAAAGAAAACGAATTCCTTTCAAAGAATGTTGTCAGCGCATTAAACGAATTTGACTGGCAATCAAAGCTTGCTGATATGGCTGAAAAAATTGCTGAGGGTGTCGGCACAACGGTCGGTGCCGCCTTCACTGCCATTTCTTCTGTTTTCACAACTATTGCAAATGTTATCATCACAGCAATTATTTCTATTTACGTTCTTATCGAACGCGACAGACTCTTAAGACAAATCAAAAAAATTGGTTCTCATTATCTGCCTGA
>JAZRNG010000067.1:0-17729 GCA_045648065.1 Acutalibacteraceae bacterium
CTACAATTGTGATTATATGTTAAAATCTTTTCGTATTCAGGAGATTCCTGAACTATATGGCGAAAGGATGATTATATGCCGATTTCATTCGACAAAGAACGTAAAATTTTTAAAATCGATTCACTTGATTCAACCTATGCTATCGGTGTTTTTGAAGGCAATTTTCTTGTCCACCTTTATTATGGCAAAAAAATCCCCGACACTAACCTGATTTCGACAGCATTCAGAGGCGGTTTCGCTTCAATCTCTCCGCTGACAGCTGCAACAGCTGAAAACGGTTATTTCTCACTTGATATTCAGCCTATGGCTTATTCGTGTAACGGCAGCGGCGACTTTCGTCTTGCAGCTCTTTCGATAAAAGACAGCGAAGGTCGAGCTACTACTGACATCCGCTACGTTGATCACAGGATTTACAGCGGCAAACCGAAGCTCAAGGGACTTCCTGCTACATACTGTAACTCTGACGATGAGGCTGATACGCTTGAAATCATCGCTCTTGATAAGTTTACGGGAGCAAAGGTCACTCTTTGTTACACCGCTTTTAAAAATCATAGCATAATTACGCAAAGTGTCAAGATAGAAAATACAGGATCCGAGGCTTTTGACATCGAAAAAATTGCAAGCTGCTGTGTTAACTTCCCGTCAATGAGCTATAATATGGTTCATCTCTACGGCACATGGGCAAGAGAAAGAACAGTTACAACCCACCACCTTGTTCACGGAATTCAGTCCGTTGCAAGTAAGAGAGGCTCCTCGAGCCACAATCACAATCCGTTTGTCGCTCTCGTTGACGATAAGGGTGGCGAGGATTATGGTGATGCATTCGGCTTCAACCTTGTTTACAGCGGAAACTTTGCAATCGACATTGAAACAGATTATATGGACTGTACCCGTCTTGTTATGGGTATCAACCCCATTGATTTCAACTGGTATCTTGAACCCGGTGAAGAGTTCCAGTCCCCTGAGGCTGTAATGGCTTACTCTGCGGACGGTCTCGGCGGAATGAGCCGCACCTTCCACGACTTCTACAATAACAATCTCATCCGCGGCACATGGAAAAACAAAAAGAGACCTCTTCTCATCAACAGCTGGGAAGGTTCAGGCTTTGACTTCGATGATGAAACTCTTGTACGCTATGCAAAGCAGGCAAAGGAACTCGGATGTGAGCTTCTCGTTATGGATGACGGTTGGTTCGGCGTACGTAACTGTGACGACTCTTCACTCGGTGACTGGTACGTCAACGAAGATAAGCTCAACGGCCCCCTTTCAAAGCTCATAGAAAGAGTCAACGCAGAAGGAATGGAATTCGGTATCTGGTACGAGCCTGAAATGATTTCACCTGACTCTGACATTTACAGGGCACATCCCGACTGGTGTGTACACGTTGAAGGCAGAGATATCTCACCTGCAAGACAGCAGTATGTCATCGATATGACACGTCAGGACGTGCGTGACAACATCTTCAATCAGATGTACGATGTGCTTTCCAAAAACAACATCGCATACCTCAAGTGGGACTACAACCGTCCTATCTCTGAACCCGCCTCAATGGGACTTGACAAAAAGCACCAGAAGGAATTCTTCCACAGATTCATCCTCGGCACATACGAGCTTATGGACAGAATCACATCAGCCTTCCCTGATATCCTTTTTGAAAGTTGTTCAGGCGGTGGCGGTCGCTACGATCCCGGTATGCTTTACTATATGCCGCAGACATGGGCGTCTGACAATACCGATCCCATCGAGAGACTCAGAATCCAGTTCGGCACATCTATGTGCTACCCTGCATCAAGTATGGGTGCTCACGTTTCCGCTTCAAACCGTGCAGGTCTTGAAACAAAAGCAGCTGTTGCTCTCTGGGGTACATTCGGCTACGAACTTGATCCCAAGCATCTGAGCGACGAGGACAAGGAAATCGTCAAGAAGACATCAGCCCTTTACCACAAATATTATGACCTCACTCACAATGGTGATCTCTACAGAATCATCGCTCCTACTGAGGACGAATTCAAGTGTGCATGGTCATTTGTTGCGAAGGATAAGAGCGAAACCCTTCTTACCGTTATCATCAAAAACCGCACACCGCACACATTCCTCAACGTCCGTCTTAAAGGATTGGACGAAAACAAAATGTATGTCAATGAATCTAATGGAGAAATCTATTCAGGTGCATTACTTATGAATGCAGGTGTCAACCTTTCTGTCGGAGGCGACTTTGACGGCGGTACAAACTTTATGGTTCACTTCAAAGAAGTATAAATATAAAAATAAGACCGAGGCTTTGAAACCTCGGTCTTTATCTTTTCAATTAATATGAGTATGATGACTGGTTAGCCTGCATTGCAAGAAGATTTGTAATGTGCTTATTCATCTTCTTCTCAACAAACTCTGCACGGCGCGGACCGATGCTTGTCTCGTAAGTGTCAGACTCAAAGAGTTCAGTAAGCTCTGCTTCGAGATCTTTCTTTGCAAGAGTATTTCTGATCATTGAGTTGTAGTAGTCACCGTCACCACCGACAAAGTACATTACGTGATAACCATAGTCTGTTTCAACGATATCTGTGTCGCCCGGCTTACGGTTTTCATCGAAGCACCAATCATTGAATTCAGCAACCATCTGACCCGGACGTACGCTTTCGTAAAGACCGCCTGTCTGTGCAGAACCTGTATCTTCTGTATGTTCTGTAGCGAGAGCACCGAAGCTTTCTGCAGTCTTGCTGCCTTCGTTCCACTGCTTGAGAACTGCCTCTGCATCCTTCTTCTTCTGTGCAATTTCCTCATCTGAAAGCTTTGCACCTGTAGTCATGTCAGAGTTCATAAAGAGAATGTGACGAACGCTTACAGTCTGAACCTGATGCGGTAAAGCTGTAATGAGTATTACATAGTATGCCTTACCGTCTGAAGATGTGAATATCTTCTTTGAACCAACTTTTGTATCAGCCTTGAAAGCCCAATCAGCGAAGTCTTGCGAAATGTTTGCGATTTCAGACTTGAGTCTGTTCGTCAGCTTTGTCGAAGCATCTGCGTCGTAGTCCTTTGTATCTTTGTTGAGTTCAGTTGCCTTTGCGGCAAATGACTTTTCATCAGTAACCGCTGCAAGGAAGTCATCAGCGTCTTTCTTTACCTTTGCATCTGCTTCTTCCTGACGCTTCTTGAGTGCTGCATCTGACTCGCCTGCTTCAGCCTGAAGTGTAGTCTTTGCAAACTCATAGATACGGAAGTCTACCACATCGTAAGCTGACTTATCCTTATTGTACTCAGCATCGATATCAGCCTGCGGATATTCTGCAGCAATCTGCTTTACTCTGTGATTTTCAAACTTCTGAGCGATAATTTCCTTCTCTACAATCTTACGAAGGAAGCTTTCGTTCATATACTCACCGAAGCTTCTGCGAAGATAAGCATCGAGAGAGTACTTCGGACCCGACTGACCGTTAGCTGAACTCTGGCTCTCAGCCTGCTCACGGAAGTTTTCTACAATCTTATCAATCTGCTTCTCGTCTTCTTCAGTAAGAGTTGCTATACCAAGCTTCTTAGCCTCTTCATAGTAAATTGTAAACTGCTTGATACGGTCAAGAGCCTGTAAACGGATAAACTCAACCCATGAGATCGGATTGCCTTCTGCATCCTCTGCAGTAGTAGTCTGATCCTCAGGAGAAAGAGACGGATCGAAACCGTAGTTGTTACCTGTAGAGTAATTGTTTGATGCGTCACTTACAAGAGTGTTGTATGTTATCCAGTAGTTGTACTCATACTCAGCCATAGCAAAGTTGGTTGCACCTGACTTACCGCTTGGGATAACTCTGTCCCATACACCGTAGTAGTTCAAGATTCCGCCGACAGCACCTAATGCGATAACTGCAGCGAGAACGATTGCAACGACTCTCTTGGCAATCTTCTTTGTAGCATTTTTCTTATGCATATCCTTTGCATTTTTCTTGGCTGCTTCAGCGATACGTGCTTTACGCTCGTCACGGTACTGCTCAGCCTTTGACTTTTCAATAGCCATAACTTTCATCCTTTACATATGTTTTCGCCGTAAGATACGGCATAACATATGTATTTTAAACTATTTGAATGATTTTTACAAGAGTAAATAACGATTTTTTTCTTCATATCAAATCAATTTACAATTTCTTTACAAAAAATAAGACCCCGGAATTATCCGAGGTCTTAAAAAATTCAGAAATTATATATTCTCTTTGCCGTATTTTTTCATCATGATCAGTCTCATAACAAGGAGGAAACCAACTGTTACAAAGACACCGACAGGAAGAACGATGAAAGCACTCTGTACAAAACCTGCAAGAATGTACATCACCAAAGAGATACCTGCAACCGAAATCGCATACGGAAGCTGTGTAGAAACGTGGTTGAGGTGGTTACACTGTCCGCCTGCTGATGACATGATCGTTGTATCAGAGATCGGTGAGCAGTGGTCGCCGCAGACTGAACCTGCAAGACAGGCTGACATAGCGATAATCTGAAGAGGATCGCCTGCATCGAAGATCGTCATAACGATCGGGATAAGGATACCGAAAGTACCCCATGATGTACCTGTTGCAAAAGAAATGAAGCAAGCAACGAGGAATACGATAGCCGGAATGAAGCTTGCAAATCCGTCAGGAACATTACTCATAACTTCGTTAACAAACGGCTTTGCACCGAGAACGCCTGTCATATTCTTAAGAGCTGTTGCGAATGTAAGGATAAGGATAGCGGGAACCATTGCGATGAAGCCCTTAGGAATAGCTTCCATAGCTTCCTTGAATGTAACAACCTTACGGATGCAGAAGTATGCAATTGCAAATACAAGAGCGATAAGGCTGCCCCAGGGAAGACCGACTGTCGCATCTGTATTGGAGAAAGCATTTATAATGTTTCCAATATTAAGCATACCACCTTTGCCAAAAAGAGCAACTGCAAAAGCGACAATGCTATCAAAGAAACTACCGTCTACTGACTGTGCTTTGGAGAATGCCCCTGCAAAGCCTACACCGTTGTAAATACCACCGTTGTAAGCAAGAGCAAATATACAAGTGCCGATAAGAACAAGGATGGGAAGAATAATATCAATAACCTTGCCCTTTTCAGAATGTCCTTCGTCAGCGACTTCAGCTTTATCGCCTGAAGTGTAAAGGTCACCCTTAAGCTTAGCATTAACTTCGTGAATTCTCATCGGACCGTAATCAAACTTCATAAGGCTGATTACAACGATGAAAACAAGTGTGAGAAGTGAATAGAAGTTGTAAGGAATTGCACGTACAAAAAGGAGAAGACCCTGTCCCTCAGGAGCGTAAGAAGCAACTGCTGCTGCCCATGAAGAAATGGGAGCTATCATACAGATAGGAGCTGCTGTCGCATCTATAAGATAAGAAAGCTTCGCACGAGAAACCTTCTTGCTGTCTGTAACAGGACGCATAACCGAGCCTACTGTAAGGCAGTTAAAATAGTCGTCGATGAAAATGAGAACACCGAGAACAAATGTAGCGAGCATTGCGCCAACTCTTGACTTGATGTGCTTTTCAGCCCATGTGCCAAAAGCAGCCGAACCGCCTGATTTGTTGATAAGTGCGACGATAACACCGAGAACAACGAGGAAAATGAAAATACCCGCTGTACCGGAAACCGAATCAATAAGACCCGTACCTGTAATAAGATCCATTGTACCTGTGAACTTGAAGTCTGAGCCAAGGATTGCACCGGCAACAATACCGATGAACAATGAGCTGTAAACTTCCTTAGTTATAAGAGCAAGACCGATAGCGATAACAGGAGGAACAAGTGCCCACCATGATGCTGTTACCTGTCCTACACCGCTGCAGGTTTCACAGGCCGCTTCTTCAACAAGACCTGCACCGCCGCAATCAACACAAGCTGCTGTTGCAAGATGACCGCCGTTAAACGCAGCAAATGCAAGAAGAGCGACAATTGCTAATGCGACTACTGCCAAGACAATTTTCTTTGTTTTTGACATAGTATAACCCTCCATTTAATTTAAAGAGTCCGATACGTACAGAAGTATCAGATTTCTTATTACAAAAATCTTATCATCTGTGAATGTAAAAGTCAATGCTTTTCGACATTTTACGCCGAGACTTCACTATTCATCCACCTGAAGAATTTCACCTTTTTTGTTCCATCTGACTTCATCGGCTTTATAATATTCGTTGGATTTATCATCTTTGTAAATCCCACCTGAGCCTGTGTCGGTAAAGTTGTCCTTGTAGTCGAAGACTATGTATCCGTTTTTATCCACATAAGCATCCTCAGCATCATTCATTATCCTGCCGCAGATAAAGTACATCTTTCCGTCTGCCGTTTCACACAAAAGATATTCGTTGCCGATTCTGTCGTAATAAACCACACTCTCTGATGAGTTGTACGAATTGCCGAGACGGTCGTAGTAGGTTTTATCCTCTGCCGTATCAATAAATATAACAGAAAAAATCACCTCAACTGCAACAAATGCCGCTATAAGAGCCGTAATTTTCAGACCCTTTTTATCCGTTTCTTTTGTGATCATTTTCTTGATAATCAACGGCAATGTGATTACATCAATTACAAGCATTATCGCTATGACAATATACGGATTCATAAGATCACCTCACTATAATACTTTCAAAAAATGTTTTTCCGTCACACTCAAACGGTATCTCAAGATAATCTGCTACCGTGGCAGCGATATCCGCAAAACTCTCGCGTGTCCCAAGGTTTACAGGTCGGATATTTTTACCGTAAACGATAAGCGGAGTGTATTCACGTGTATGGTCGGTATGACTGTCACCCGGATCGCATCCGTGATCTGCCGTAATCATCAGCACGTCATCATCTCTCATCTTTCCGATAAAACGAGGCAACCACTCATCAAATTCGGCAAAAGCCCTTGCATAACCGTCAACGTCCTGACGGTGACCGTAAAGCATATCGTAATCTACAAGGTTTACAAAACAAAGACCTTCAAAATCCTTTTCGACTGTGTCAAGAGTTTTATTCATTCCGTCTGCATTCGACGAGGTAAACACATATTCACTTATTCCCTTACCTGCAAAAATATCATAAATCTTTCCGATAGCAAATACAGTCTTTCCGCTTTTTTTAAGTGCATCAAGCAGAGTTTCTTTCGGCGGTTCAAGTGAAAAATCGTGACGGTTTGCCGTTCGTCTGAATTCGGGATACTCACCCTCAAACGGTCTTGCGATCACCCTTCCTACAGCATTGTCACCGCACAGAATTTCACGGGCAATCCTACAGTATTCATAGAGCTTTTCAGGCGGAACAACATCTTCGTGTGCCGCAATCTGGAAAACGCTGTCTGCCGATGTGTAAACGATAAGATCTCCCGTTTCGACATGCTGTTTTCCGTAGTCACGGATAACGTCAGTACCCGAATACGGTTTGTTACACAGCACACCTCTGCCCGTTCTGCGAGAAAACTCACTAAGAACATCTTCAGGAAATCCATCAGGATAAGTCGGAAGCGGATTTCGTGACACAACTCCCGATATCTCCCAATGACCGATAGTTGTATCCTTTCCTCTTGACTTTTCAGTCATACGTGCTACGGCAGCAAGAGGCTTTCCGGTCTGTGCAAGATAATCAATACCGTCAATGTTACCGATTCCGAGCTTCATCAGATTTTCCGCAGAGAAAAAAGGAGAGTGCGATATTCTTTTTAAGGTGTTGCAGTTTTCGTCACCAAAACCAGCACAGTCAGGCATTTCGCCCACCCCGCACGAATCAAGAACGATAAGAAAAACTCTTTTCATTTCACACCTCGCAACTGTTACTGAAATAATTATATTTTCACCCGGATAAAATGTCAACTTTAAAATAAAGAGAGTTATAAATTCGGGTTTGTCGGGGTGATAGATTTTGCACAAATTGACTATGTGTTCGTAGGGGCGCGCATTGCGCGTCCGTTGAATTAAGCAGAATTTTCACGGACGACCGATGGTCGCCCCTACGATATTAATTGAATATTCTACCCGACAAACCCGAATTTGCTGACATTTTCCCGTAATTAATGTGCATATATTTACTCGTATATCCGCAAAAACCTCCCTTTCGCATTCATTCGAAAGGGAGGTCTGATTGTTATATTTTGAGTATGTCTTCGGGTTTATGCGCGATGTACTCCGCACCGCTTTGGAGAAGCACATCTTCATCACGGTTACCCCACGTTACACCGATGCAAGGAAGACCTGCATTATGTGCCGTAAGCACATCGACATCGGAGTCACCGATGTAAATACATTTTTCCTTGTCAGCTTCAAGTGACTTGATCGTATAAAGAAGCGAATCCGGTTCGGGTTTTGACGGAAATTCATCCATTTTTCCGACCACTGTATCAAATATTTCACCGAAGAAATCCTTCACGACTGCCTGAGCTGCAAAATGCGCTTTGTTCGAAACGACTGCAGTTTTACAGCCTTTCTTTTTAAGCTCATTTATGATATCGATTATACCGTCATACGGTTTCGTGTAATCTGCAATATGCTCAAGGTAGTACTTTGTGAAAATCTCAAGTGCTTCGGCATAATCATCTTCGCCCGTGTTCTCAGGAACAGCTCTTCTGATAAGCACTTTAATTCCGTTTCCGATAAAGCTTCTGACTTCATCTACGGTTCTTTCAGGAAAACCTTTTGAACGCATCGAGAAATTGACTGCATTCGCAAGATCAAGCAAAGTGTCAAGAATTGTTCCGTCGAGATCGAAAATATAAGTATTATATTTCATCGCTTATCTGCGCTTCTTTCCGAAAAATCCTCTTCTGTCATCCATATCAGGTTTGGATCCACCCATTGCTTCATTAAATCTCAGAAGTGCATCCCTCTGTGCATCATTGAGCTTGGTAGGAACATCCACGATGATACGAACCATCTGATTTCCTCGTGCCTTTGTGTGTATGTTCTGAATTCCTCTGCCTTTAAGAACGAATACAGCACCCGGCTGTGTACCTGCAGGCATTTCATACTTAACCTTACCGTCAAGCGTAGGAACAAAGAGAGTGTCACCTAATGTCGCCTGAACCATTGTCACGTGAACCTCGCACCAGACATTGATACCGTCACGTTCAAAGAACGGATGAGGACGTACGTTGACAGTGATATGAAGATCGCCTGAAGGGCCTCCGTTGATACCTCTGTTGCCCTCACCTCTGACCTTAAGAGTCTGACGGTCATCGACACCTGCGGGAATTTCAACCTCAAGTGTGTTGTGCTTCGCAACACGACCTCTGCCTCGGCACTTCTGACACGGATGTTCGATAATCCTACCTTTACCGCCACAGCGTGAACAAGCCTTTTGAGTAGACATAATACCGAACGGTGTTCTCTGCTGTACGCTCACCTGACCCGTACCGTGACATTCGGGACAAGTAGTGGGTGAAGTACCACTCTGTGCACCTGTACCCATACAGTCCGTACATCCTTCGACACGGTTGATATCAACTTTACGCTTACATCCCTTTGCAGCCTCTTCAAAGGAAATAGTGACAGTTGTCTGCAGATCTTCGCCTCGTCTGGGAGCATTCGGGTTAGAACGACGTCCGCCACCGAATCCACCGCCGAATCCGCCACCAAAAAAGCTGGAGAAGATATCACCGAGGTCAATTTCATCGCCAAAGCCACCGAATCCGCCACCGCCTGCACCAAAGTTCGGGTCTACACCTGCGTGTCCGAACTGGTCATAACGAGCTTTCTTCTGCTCGTCACTAAGCACCTCATACGCTTCGTTAGCTTCTTTAAACTTTGCTTCAGCCTCAGCATTATCCGGGTTAAGGTCGGGATGATACTGCTTAGCTTTTTTTCTGTATGCTTTTTTTATCTCATCGGCACTCGCGTTTTTATCAACACCAAGCACCTCATAATAGTCTCTTTTATTATCAGCCATAGTAAAGCCCCTGACTTTGAAACAGGGCTTGCGGAGATGTCAGCTGACACCCCGCAATCCCTAATTCAGAATATTTAGATTATTCGTCGTCTGTTACGTCTGTATAGTCAGCCTCATAGTAGTCGTTACCACCGTTCGGAGCACCGCCCATGTCACCCATATCAGGTGCACCCTGTGTTCCTGCTGCTGCCTGAGCTGCCTTATACATCTTCTCTGAAATCTCGTAGAACTTAGCCTGAAGAGCTTCCTGCTTATTCTTGATGAGGTTGATGTCGCTGCCCTTGAGAGCTTCCTTGAGAGCTTCTATATCTGATGTAAGAGCTGCCTTATCATCTGCTGAGAACTTGTCGCCTTCCTCGTTGAGAAGCTTCTCACACTGGTAAACCATCTGGTCTGCATTGTTTCTTGTGTCCACTTCCTCACGGCGCTGTTTGTCTTCCTGTGCAAACTGCTCAGCCTCGTGAACTGCCTTTTCAATGTCTTCCTTAGACATATTTGTTGAAGCTGTGATTGAGATCGACTGCTCCTTATTTGTGCCAAGATCCTTAGCTGAAACGTGAACGATACCGTTAGCATCGATGTCGAATGTAACTTCGATCTGAGGAACACCGCGACGTGCCGGCATAATTCCGTCAAGGTGGAAGATACCGAGAGTCTTGTTATCCTTAGCAAACTCTCTCTCACCCTGAAGAACGTGAACCTCTACTGAAGGCTGATTGTCAACTGCAGTTGAGAAGATCTGGCTCTTCTTTACGGGGATAGTAGTATTTCTGTCGATGATCTTTGTATTGATACCGCCCATTGTTTCGATACCGAGTGAAAGCGGAGTAACGTCGAGAAGAAGGAGACCCTTAACTTCACCGCCGGGAACACCTGCCTGAAGTGATGCACCGATTGCAACACACTCGTCGGGGTTGATACCCTTGAACGGATCCTTGCCAATGAACTTTTTGATTGCTTCCTGAACAGCAGGAATTCTTGAAGAACCGCCGACCATTAGAACCTTGTCGATTTCTGATGCTGCAAGACCTGAGTCCTTCATTGCCTGACGTACAGGTCCCATTGTAGCTTCAACAAGGTCTGCTGTAAGCTCGTTGAACTTTGCTCTTGTGAGAGTCATTTCAAGATGCTTAGGACCTGTTGCATCAACAGTGATGTACGGAAGGTTGATATCTGATGTTGTAACACCTGAAAGCTCGATCTTAGCCTTTTCTGCAGCTTCCTTAAGTCTCTGCATTGCCATCTTGTCTGCACGAAGGTCGATGCCGTTTGAAGTCTTATATTCATTTACCATCCAGTCCATAACTCTCTGGTCAAAGTCGTCACCGCCGAGACGGTTGTTACCTGCTGTAGCGTGAACTTCCTGAATGCCGTCACCCATTTCGATGATAGAAACGTCGAATGTACCGCCACCGAGGTCATAAACCATAACTTTCTGATCATCTTCCTTGTCGATACCATAAGCAAGAGCTGCTGCTGTCGGCTCGTTGATGATTCTCTTTACTTCAAGACCTGCGATCTTACCTGCGTCCTTTGTAGCCTGACGCTGTGCGTCTGAGAAATAAGCAGGAACTGTGATAACAGCCTCTGTAACTGTGTCACCGAGATATGCTTCAGCGTCTGTCTTGAGCTTCTGAAGGATCATTGCGGAAATTTCCTGCGGAGTGTACTTTTTGTCGTCGATTGTAACCTTGTAGTCTGTACCCATCTGACGCTTGATCGATGCAACTGTTCTGTCCGGGTTTGTGATAGCCTGTCTTTTTGCTACCTGACCTACCATTCTTTCGCCGTTTTTGCCGAAACCTACGACTGACGGTGTTGTTCTTGCACCTTCTGCATTTGCGATAACTACAGGCTCGCCGCCTTCAATAACTGATACACATGAGTTTGTTGTACCTAAGTCGATACCGATAATCTTTGCCATAATAATATTCCTCCAATTAAATTAGTTTGCCACTGCTACCATAGCAGGACGGATAATCTTGTCGCCGAGCTTGTAGCCCTTGACGATAACTGTTGTGATTGTATTCTCGCCTACCGAATCGTCTTCAGTATGCATTACTGCATTGTGGAAGTTGGGGTCAAACTCCTCCCCTACTTCACCGAATGATTCGATGCCGAGGCTTTTAAACACGTCACTGAACTGTTTGAATGTCATTTCGACGCCCTTTTTGTAATCCTCGAATGTTCCGTCAGGATTTGCAAAAATTCTGTCAAAATTGTCAGCTACGGGTAAAAGTTCGTTTATAACCGAAGCTTTACAATCTGTGTAAAGTGCTTCTTTTTCTCTTTGTGAACGCTTACGGAAATTGTCATACTCTGCAGCCATTCTCAGAAGCTGATCATTTTTTTCTTCAAGCTGTTTTCTGAGCATATCCTCCTCAGAAGGCTCTGCAGCTTCAGCTTTTTTTGCTTCCTGCTCAAGTACTTCTTCCTCAGCATTTTTCTTTTTCTTATCTTTTGCCAATCTGTTTCATTCCTTTCAGTCTTCATTGAGTGTCTGTGTAAGTAGCTCACCGACTAAGTCAGTAAGGTACCTTACGCTCGGTATAAGACTCGCATAATCTATTCTCGTCGGTCCGATTATACCGATCGAGCCGCGATTGTCGCTGTCAATGTTGTAGTGTGCCATTATAACACTTGAATTTTCAAGCTGTTTGAACTGGTTTTCACCGCCGATTTTGACGTCCAGATCCTCTTTGCTGTTTGCAAGGAGCTGACTTATCGGCTCACCTCTGCGAAGGAAATCCATAAGCTCATAAGCTGTCGTTCCGTATTCTTCACGGTAACGAAGGATATTCGACTGACCGCCAAGCATAACCATCGTTCTCGTCGCTTCCTGTGCAAGTTCGGAAACTGCTGACACAAACGGGATCATCGTCAGCGCATCCATTCCCATAGACGCTACAAGTGTCTGAAGCGTGGCTGTGTCGATGTCATCAAGAGGTACTCCGATGAAGGAAGACTTCACAATGTTATAAAACTTTTCAATCATCGAAGAGTTGAGATCGACATCACTTCTGCAGACCTTACTTTTAATCACACCTGTCGATGTCAGCAATACTATCATACCGGTTCTCGTTCCCACAGGAACAAACTCGATACGTCTGATAGTCGCGTTTTCGCCCGAAGGAGTCGTAGAAACTGCCGCACACTCTGTCATATCGGCAAGGAATTCACTTGCCTTCGCAAGGATCGCTTCAGGACTCGCATTTTTAATAGACATTCCTGCTTCGATCTGTCTTTTTACGGACTCATCAAGCTGTCGCACACCCATAAGACGGTCTACGTAATACCTATAGCCTTCATTGGTCGGGATTCGACCTGCCGATGTGTGTGGCTGTTCAAGGTAACCGAGGGCCGCAAGCTCCGCCATCTCGTTTCTGATAGTCGCACTCGAAACCGAAATATCGAGTGCATTGAGGAGAGTTTTGGAACCTACAGGCTCGCCTGTTTTGATATAATGCTCTACAACAGCAGCGAGTATCTTTTCTTTTCTCTGACTGAGTTCCATTCTCTCACCGCCTTTTAGCACCGTTAGCACTCTTTAGTGATGAGTGCTAACTACATTTATAACTATACAACTCATCAGGCGATTTGTCAACAGTTTATTTATGAATTCTTTGTTAACTTTGTATTTATTTTCTGTTTTTTACAGTATTTCACATTTGTATCTGTTTAAACATTTTATTATTGAATAAAATCTGCGGGTATGTTAAAATGTAACATATATGTACTCAGAGGTGGCAGTATGTACATTATTATAGGTGCAAACGGTTTTTTAGGCTCATACGTAACAGATGCTCTTGTCAGAAATACTGACAGTAAGATAATCGCTACATATCACAGCCGGGAAGAGCATCTTTTCCCCGACCGTGTGAAATGGACAAGATTCGACGTAACCGATACAGAGGATTTAAAAAAGCTCGTCAGTCTTGCTGGTGATATATCTGAGTGCAGTATTTTCTATTTTTCTGCTTGTCATAACCTCGATCTCGTAAAGAGAGAACCTGATTTCGCCAAAAGTATCAACATCACTGCCCTCAGGAATTTCCTCGAAGTGTTCAAGGATGCAAAAAACTTTTGGTTTTCATCCACAGACTGTGTTTACGGCGAAAACACCATTGAAACAGTAAAATTCAAAGAAACTGATCCGACTGCACCCGTAAGCGAATACGGCAGACAGAAGCTCGAAGCTGAAAAAATCGTCAGAAGCTACGGCTTCAACGTAGTCCGTCTTCCCTTTATGATAGGTCCGTCGCTCCTCGCAAACAAAAAACATTTCTATGACAACATCGTCGAAAAAACTTTGCAAGGTCAAGATTTCACTCTTGCAGACGGTCTTTGGCGTTCAGCTCTTGATTACAGATGTGTTGCCGATATACTCGTAAAGCTCAATTTGATGGGCAACATTCCGCAGACGCTCAATCTCTGCGGTGACGAATCACTCAGCAAGTACGATGTCGGCGTTATGATTGCAAAAAAGCACAATCTGCCGATGGAACATATCATAAAAACACCTGAAGCTGAGATTATGAAGATTTTTTACGAAACACGTACTTCATCCACGGCTATGGATAACTCCCTTCTCAAAAGCCTTCTTGGCGTAAAAGAGATTAAAATAAGTTGGTGAAAAAATGAAAGCTGTCATTATGGCTGGCGGTTTTGGTAAAAGACTTGCCGGATTTTACAGCGACAGACCGAAACCTATGGTTGAAATCTGTGGCAGACCCGTACTTGAATATCAGATAGAAAACCTGCGTCACTCAGGCATAACGGACATCATAATAGTCGTTCATCATATGAAAGAGTCTATCATGGATTACTTCGGTGACGGCTCATACTTTGGTGTAAATATAAGCTACTACGAAGAAAAAACACCTCTCGGTACTGCAGGTGCTCTTTTCAGGATCAGAGAACGACTCAGTGAAAATTTTCTGCTGATAAACGGAGATCTCATTTTCAGTGTGGACTTCGGCAGAATGATAGATTTTCATATTAAAAACAAAGCACTTGCCACACTTTTCGTTCATCCCAACTCACACCCATATGACAGTGAACTTGTAGTATGTGACGAAAATAACGTCGTAACAGACTGGTTCAGGTGTGACGGCTGCGGGAATTACAAAAACTGCGTAAATGCAGGAATCCATATTCTTTCAAAAGAAATACTCTGCAGCAGTCAGAACAAAGACAAGCTCCATCTCCGTACAGATGTGATCAATCCGATCATGAGCACAGGCAGAGTATACGCCTATTCCTCAATAGAATACGTCAAAGATATGGGTACAGCAGACAGGCTGCGACACGTAACTTCTGATGTGGAAAAGAATATTGTTTCTGCAAGAAGAGCTGACAAAAAGCAAAAAGCAATCTTCCTCGACCGTGACGGTACGGTCAACAAATACAAAGGTTACATAACCTCTCCGAAACAGCTTGAATTGATAAGCGGGGTAGCAGAGGCAATAAAAAAAATCAACCGAAGCGGATACCTCGCTATCATCATCACAAATCAGCCCACTATAGCCATGGGACGGATGAGCTACGCTGTGTTAGACGAAATCCACGCAAAACTCGATGCCCTGCTTGGTGAAGAAGGAGCTTACATTGACGCACTATACTTCTGTCCTCACCACCCTGACAAAGGCTTCGCAGGTGAAAAATCAGAGTTGAAAATCAAGTGTGACTGTCGCAAACCGTCGGGCGGAATGATACGCAAAGCAGCTGAGGACTATAACATCGACCTTACAAAATCATTTATGGTCGGTGACTCTGAAAAAGATGTGCTTGCAGGTCTCGATGCAGGCTGCACCCCCATTTTCCTCACAGGAGGCTGTGACGGCAGTACAGATATCCCGAATATAAGAAAATATAAAAATCTTGCAGATTTTATAAAGGATGAGTTAAGGTAAATGTTTACAACAAGAACACCGTTCAGAATGTCTTTCCTCGGAGGAGGAACCGATTTTCCTGCATACTTCAATGAGTATGGCGGGTGTGTTCTGTCTGCGACATTTAACAAATACTCCTACGTTACGGTAAGAGAATTACCTGCACTTTTTGACTATAAGAATCAGTTCACATATTCTAAAATCGAACGTTTCAACTCGCCCGATGAACTGGAACACCCGCTTGTCAGAGAAGCTCTCAGGTACATCGACATCGACCGCGTACAGATCGCATATGTCGCTGACCTTCCTGCACGTTCGGGAATAGGTTCAAGTTCATCCTTTGCTGTAGGTCTTCTGAACGAGCTTCACCTGCTCAAAGGTGAAAAGCTCAGTAAAATGGAACTTGCAAAAGAGGCTATTTACCTCGAAAGAGTTCTTTGCAACGAAGCGGGCGGTGTACAGGATCAGCTTGCGGTCGCTTTCGGAGGACTGAACAAAATCACTTTTGATGCCGAGGGTTATAAAATCTTTCCCGTAGACATTTCACATAAAAAGAAAAAAGAATTCAACGAAAATCTCCTGCTTGTCTTTACGGGTTTTTCGCATTTTTCAGGCGAAGTCTCCGTAACACAGCAGAACAATATCCCTCACAAGCTCTCAGAACTTAACGAAATGAAATCGCTCGTCGCTGAAGGCGAGAGGATCCTCGTTTCAGGCAACGACCTTGACGATTTCGGCAGACTTCTTGACTACACATGGAAGCTCAAAAGAACTCTTTCTGACCGCATAAGTACAGAAGAAATCGACGGAATCTACAACTCGGCAATCAAAGCCGGAGCTCTCGGAGGTAAGATCCTCGGTGCAGGAAGCGGTGGCTTTATGCTTCTTTATGTCACTAAGGACAAAAGAGAAAGTGTCAAAAAAACATTTGATTCATCAAGGATAATACCGTTTGAATTTGAAGATGACGGCACGAAACTTATTTACGGCGGAGGCAGATGATTATGAAAATTGCAATTACAGGCGGTGCAGGATACATCGGCAGCGTTCTTGTGCCTGAGTTACTCAGACTCGGTCACGAGGTAAGCGTGCTTGATAACTTTTACTTCGGTCAGACAGCTCTGCTCGACTGCTGTTACAACAAAAACTTCCGCATTGTCCGTGGTGATGCACGTGACCGAGAAACCGTTGAAAAGTTTATCGACAGTGCCGATTTCATTCTTCCTCTTGCGGCTCTCGTCGGCTTTCCCTTGTGCGACTATGACAAGGTGGCCGCAAAGACAACAAACCTCGATGCGATACTTATGCTTCTCGAATTAAGAAAGCCTGAGCAGAAAATCATCTTCCCCTGCACAAACAGTGGCTACGGTACATCAGACGGTAGCATCTACTGCACGGAAGACACTCCGCTTAATCCGATTTCCCTTTACGGCACCACAAAAGCCGAAGCAGAAAAAGCAATCCTTGAAAGCGGTAACTCTCTGACTTTCCGTTTTGCAACAGTTTTCGGTGCTTCGCCGAGAATGCGGCTTGACCTTCTTGTAAACGACTTCGTTTACCGTGCCGTGAATGACAGAACTATGATTATATTCGAAGGTCATTTCAAGCGTAATTTCATACATATCCGTGACGTCGTGGGAGCGTATGTCCACGCCATAAATAATTTTGAATCAATGAAAGGTAAGGCTTATAACTGCGGCCTTTCCGACGCTAATCTTTCCAAAATCGAGCTCTGCGAAAAAATCAAGGAGCATATACCTCAGTTCACCTTCTTCGAATCACAGATCAACAAAGACCCTGACAAGAGAAATTATATCGTTTCAAACGAAAGACTTGAAAGTACGGGTTGGAAACCTGAGTACACGCTTGATGACGGTATAGAAGAACTCATCAAGACTTACTCTATAGTCAAAAATAAATCTTTCGCTAACTTTTAAGGTGAAT
>JAZRNG010000068.1:0-17389 GCA_045648065.1 Acutalibacteraceae bacterium
GCTTTGAGCTCCTCAAGATCGCTGATACGAAGATTAGCATTCTGCTTTTCACGGCGAAGCTCTTCAAGTGCGGCATTTGCCGTATCGAGCTTACCGTCGATGAGTGAAAACTCGCTTTCCTTACGTATCACATCTTCCTGAGTGCGCTTGAGATCAGCCTGAGAAGCATCAAGATCAGCCTTAACGAGCGAAAGCTCTTCGCTGAGTTTCTTATACTCTTCCTGACTTATCTGCTGCTGTGCTGTAAGCTCTGCAACCTGAGCCTTGAGCTTATCCATTTCGTTACCACGGCTGAGAATACCTGCATTATGGCCTCTTGAACCACCGGTCATTGAGCCACCTGCATTGACAACCTGTCCGTCGAGAGTAACGATTTTAAAACGGTAATCATATTTCTTTGCGATTACGATCGCACTGTCAAGATCCTCCGCAACAGCTGTACGACCGAGAAGTGACTTGATAACTGAGCTGTATTTTTCCTCATAGTCAAGCAACTGATCAGCCATATCGATAAATCCGTAGCAATCATCAAGTCCTTTTTCCGTGAAAGGCTTTGCTTTTACCGCTGTCAAAGGAAGGAATGTCGCACGGCCGCCCTTTTTCTCCTTAAGGAAATTGATAGCACGTTTTGCATCGTTTTCGTTATCTGTGACGACATTCTGAATAGCCGCACCGAGTGCAGTTTCGACAGCTATAGCATATCTGTCACTTACATTTATGAGCTGTGACAGCGGACCGTGAATACCGCGGAGCATTCCGCCCTTGGCTTCACGTACGATAGCCTTAACCGCGCCTGAGTAGCCTTCCATATTCTTTTCCATATCGTCAAGAATACGGATCTTATCTTTTTTCTGAAGAATGTCGAGTCCTCGTGCATCGATTTCGCCCTTGAGCTTTTCAGCCTTTTCCTCACGATTCTGAACACGAAGGCTGTAGCCCGAAACAGCGTTCATAATCTGTGTAGCTTCTTCGTTGAGCTTATCAAGCTCTGCCTGACATTCGTTTCGTTTGCCTTCAAGCTCAGTTATGTAACCGTTTCTTGTAGAAAGAACACCGTCGATATTGCTGACGCGTCCCATAATTTCCTCGATTGAAGAATTAGCTGTTGTTTCTTCAATTCGCTTGTCGGCAATTTTATTTGTAATTTCAGTAATCTTCTGTGAAAGATCAGCGATTTTATCAGAAAATTCGCTGTTTTCCATTCTCGCCTGAGCGATATCTGTAGAAGCAAGGTCAAGCTCACGCTTTTTTGAAGCGATCTCAGCGAGTAATTCATCAATCTCTTTCTGAGACTCCTCGATTTCTTTGCTCAGACCCTTTTCACTGTCTGCGGCATCAGTCATATCACGACGGATACGTTCGATAGTCTGATTGTTATGAAGAATTGTATTTTTTTCAACAGAAATCTCACCGTCGATGTGCACAGCCTGCTCTTCAAAAGAAGTTGCATTCTGACGGAGATTATCGATACGGACTGTAATTTCCTGACTTTTTGTAAAGATATTCTCAGTCTCCTGCTCAATGACATTGAGTGCGGCTTCAATACCGTCATACTGTGCCTGAGCAATTGAAAGCTTGTCTTCCTGTTCACGAAGCTTCGTTTTTGAAGTTTCGATGGTGTTGAGCCACAAACCGATTTCAAGCTCCTTTTTCTCTGCGGCAAGAACGAGGAATTTCTGTGCCTTTTCGCTCTGCACCTTCAAAGGACCTACACGGCTTTCAAGCTCTGAAAGAATATCTCTCAGACGGACAAGATTTTCCTCAGCCTGTGCAAGCTTTCTGTTTGCATCGTTACGACGGTAACGGAAATGTGAAATTCCTGCAGCCTCTTCGAGCATTTCACGGCGCTGTCCTGACTTTGAAGAAATAAGGTCAGCAATACGTCCCTGGCTGACAAGTGAATAACCGTCACGGCCAAGACCTGTGTCCATAAACAGCTCGTGGATATCACGCAGTCTTACGACTGCACCGTTGAGCATATAGTCACTTTCACCTGAACGGTAGTAACGTCTTGTAACAGAAACTTCATCCTTATCGCAGTTATTGAGCGTTCTGTCAGAGTTATCAAGTTTCAGCGTAACTTCCGCAAAGCCAAGAGCCTTACGGATTTTGGTACCGCCGAAAATGACGTCTTCCATCTTTGAACCTCGAAGATTTTTGGTCGACTGTTCACCAAGTACCCAACGCACAGCATCGGCAATGTTGCTCTTACCTGAGCCGTTAGGACCGACAACAGCTGTCATTCCGTGATTAAAATTAAAAACTGTCTTATCAGGGAAAGATTTGAATCCCTGCATTTCGAGTGCCTTTAATCTCATAATGTTTCATTCCTTAATATGTAAACTTTGTATTTTTCAATACTATCATCCGCAGTTACCTTTGCTTCATAACCAAGCTTGGAAAGCGTCTGAATATTCGCTTTTTTCTGACCTGTCATCTGTGAAACAGATTTAGGATTTACACGGATTTCTATTCTTCCTTCGGGAATATTGTTCTGACAGATAAACTCTGTCACCTTTTTCAGGTAAATTTTGCTTTCGCAGATTTCTTTGAAAGCGGGATGATAAGCACCTGCGACAAACTCACCCTCGACGTCACCGCCCGAGTGAAGTCCTGTCCTTATCACCTTTATCCCTGTCTCTTCAAACATCTCAAGCAAAAGCGCACAAAGTTCTGCAGCTCCTTCAACATCCTGAGGCTGATATACGCCTTTTCTGTAAAGCTCACAAAGCTCAGTGTTTTCAAGGATAACCGTCGGATAAATCCTCACTGTATCGGGTGCAAGAGAGATGATTTTCTCTGCTGTCCGGATACTGTCAGCATCCTTTGAGCCGTAAAGACCTGTCATCATCTGAAGTCCCGTTTCAAAGCCGTATTCTTTCAGAAGCTTCACGGCTCTGACAACATCCTGAGCAGTATGTCCTCTTTTATTGAGCCTGAGCACATCGTCATCAAGGCTTTGTGCTCCGAGTTCAACTGCCGTAACGCCATAAGATTTAAGGATACTGCATATCTCTTCATCGACCGCATCGGGTCGGGTTGAAATACGTATTCCTCTGAAGCTTCCGTCAGAAATATATCTATAAGCTGATTTCAGAAGAGAAACCATTGTTTCTCTGTTTATCGCTGTAAAACTTCCTCCGAAAAAGGCAATTTCTCCGCCTTTACTGTCAGGATTTCTGAGTGCTATCTGCACAGCTTCATCAATGTCTGAGGGCTTCACCTGAGTTTTTTTGCCTGAAATTGCACGTTGATTGCAGAATGAGCATTGATTAGGGCAACCTTCATGCGGTACAAACAACGCAACATTTATATGCCTCACAGTCCCATAAGCTCCAAGGCTTCCCTTGCAGCCTCCTGCTCGGCACGTTTTTTGCTTCTGCCGATTCCCCTACCGATTACGTTTGAGTTAAGGTGAACTTCAACCTCAAACCGTTTATCGTGGTCAGGACCTGTTTCTCCCGTGAGAACGTATTCAACAAGTTCACCCGGATTTCTCTGAACAACTTCCTGAAGCATCGTCTTGTAGTCTTTGATAGACTGATGCTGACGGATAGCTTCATCAATGTATTTAAGTACAAATTTTCTTGCTTCTTCCATACCACCGTCAAGGTAGATTGCGGCAATAATAGCCTCAAACGCATCAGCCTGTATCGACGGACGCTCTCTGCCACCGGTAAGAATTTCACCTTTACCAAGAAGGAGATACTTGCCAAGTTCAAGCTGTTTTGCAAATCCTGCGAGTGATTTTTCGCACACGGTTGCGGCACGGAGTTTTGTCAGCTCACCTTCGGGAAGCTTTGTATAGTTTTTAAAGAAATTCTCTGCAGTTATAAGACCCAGAACTGAGTCACCGAGGAATTCAAGTCTTTCATTTGAATCGCCTGCAGAGTGGTTTTCATTTACATAGGATGAATGTGACAAAGCACGGATAAGGTAAGCTTCATCCTTGAAAGTGTAGTCAAGCTTTTTCTGTAATTCTTTAATATCGTATTTCATTTTTTCCTCTCCTTTCTTCAGAGAGTTACATTATTTTTATAGTAGTCGAGGCTTCTCTGAGCGAGAGCTTCGTAACGTAATTTTTTATCTTTAATCAGTTCATCAAGCGGTGGGATAATTCCGAAATTCGCTCCCATCGGCTGAAAATTGGTAACAGTTTCGTTGCTGATATAGTTTGACAGTGCACCGAGCATAGTTATGTCCGGAAGCATTATCGGTTCTTCGCCTTTGAGATATCTCGCCATATTAAGACCTGCAAGTATACCTGCAGCCGCTGACTCCATATAACCTTCAACTCCCGTAATCTGTCCTGCAAAGTAAAGACCCTTTCTTCCTCTGAATGAGAAGTCGCTGTTGAGGTGACGTGGTGAGTCAATGAATGTATTTCTGTGCATAACACCGTAGCGGATAAACTCGGCATTTTTAAGAGCAGGAATCAGAGAGAAAACTCTCTTCTGCTCACCGAACTTGAGATTAGTCTGAAAGCCTACGAGGTTATACATCGTTCCGCTTGCATCTTCTCTTCGAAGCTGAAGAACAGCCCACGGTCTGTGTCCTGTTCTCGGATCACGCAGACCGACAGGTTTAAGAGGACCGAAACGCATAGTATCAGCACCGCGTGAAGCCATAACTTCAATCGGCATACAGCCTTCGTAAACACCCTTTTTCTTGTCAAAAGAGTGAAGCTCGGCTGACTCTGCATTCACAAGCTCGTTGTAAAAGGTTTCGTATTCTTCCTTATTCATCGGGCAGTTGAGGTAATCATCCTCACCGCCGCGGTCATAACGTGACTGTGTGAAAGCACAGGACTTGTCGATACTTTCGTCTGTTACTATAGGAGCTGCCGCATCAAAAAAGCTGAGTGAGCCTCCGCAGAGTTTTTTGATATCCTCAGCAAGTGCATCGGAAGCAAGCGGTCCTGCCGCAACAATTACATTGCCTTCAGGGATTTCCGTTACCTCTCTGCACTCGATTGTTATCAGAGGATGTGATTTAATTTTCTGAGTTACCATTGCAGAAAATTTATCTCTGTCAACAGCCAATGCACCGCCCGCAGGGACACTGCAAGCCTTCGCACATTCAACACAGACCGATCCGAGAAGCTCCATTTCCGCTTTGAGCAGTCCTGCCGCTGAAGCAAGGCGCTGTGCCTTGAGTGAATTAGAGCAGACAAGCTCCGCGAGCATGTCACTCTTGTGTGCAGGTGAACGCTTTTCAGGCTTCATCTCTGCTATCGTAACCGATATTCCGTTGTTTGCAAGCGCCCAGGCAGCTTCTACACCTGCCAGACCACCGCCTATTACAAGAACGTCGTTCATTATTATTCCTCTGCTTTTTTTCTTGATTTTCTTTCTGTTTTCTTTTCGTAGCCGCAAGCTTCGTCAAGGCAGACCGTAAGACCACCCTTGCGCTTAAAGAGTGACTTTCCGCACTGCGGACACTTGTCATCGGTCGGTTTATCCCATGTCATAAAGTCACAGTTAGGCCAGTTACCGCAACCAAAGAAAGTGTATCCTCTCTTTGATTTTTTCTCAATTACTTCGCCACCGCACTTCGGACATTTTGCATTTGTCTGCATAACGAGAGGCTTTGCGTTTTTACACTCAGGGTATCCGGGACAAGCAAGGAATTTTCCGTATCTGCCTGTCTTGATGACCATCATTCTGCCGCACTTTTCGCAAGGAATGTCCGTCATATCCTCTTCGAGCTGAATTTTGACATCCTTCATATCTTCCTTTGCTTTCTGAAGTGTACCGTCAAAATCATCATAGAATTCGTGAAGCATTGCGATATAGTCAAGATTACCTTCGCCCACTTCATCGAGATTTGTTTCCATACCTGCGGTGAATTTAGTATTAACAATTTTCGGGAATTTATCTTTAAGAAGGCTTGTAATAGCCTCACCGAGTTCAGTCGGTGTAAGCTGTTTCTGCTGACGTTTGATATACTCACGTTTGACGATTGTCGAAATAATCGTAGCATAAGTACTCGGTCTGCCGATGCCGTTTTCCTCAAGAGCCTTGATGAGAGAAGCTTCTGTATATCTTGCCGGAGGCTGAGTGAAATGTTGGTTTCCTGTGAGATCTTTAAGTTTTAACTTGTCACCCTCATTGAGTTCAGGAAGCTTGGATGAATCCTCTTCTTCATCATCTGTGCTTTCTTCGTAAAGAGCTGTAAAACCATCAAACTTTACGCTGAAGCCCGTTGCATTGAAGAGACAATAACCATCTTTGCCCTCCGTTTCAGCCTTTATCTCTGCCTTAACGGTATTGAGCACACAGCTTGCCATAAGACTTGCAATAAAACGCTTCCAGATAAGCGTGTAAAGCTTGTACTGGTCTGATGTAAGACTTCCTCTGACTCTGTCAGGAGTGAGTGCAGGATTTGTCGGACGGATAGCTTCGTGACCGTCCTGTGCATTGTTTCTTGATTTATAATATCTCGGCTTTTCAGGGAGATATTTGCTGCCGTATGCTTCTGTAATGAATGCATTTGCAGCAGCTCTTGCCTCTTCTGAAATTCGAAGAGAGTCAGTTCTCATATATGTGATAAGACCTGTTGTGCCGATACCTGCGACGTCGACACCTTCGTAAAGCTCCTGAGCAGTACGCATAGTACGCTGTGCCTGAAATCCCATACGACGTGATGCTTCCTGCTGAAGTGTTGACGTGATAAACGGCGGTGCCGGATTCTTTTTCTTTGTACCTTTTTTCAGAGATGACACACTGTACTTTGCTCCGTCAAGACGTGCAAGATAAGCGTCAGCCTGCTCTTTGCCCGTAATCTTAACCTTACCTGTTTCATCGCCGTAGAATGATGCTGAAAAACTCTTTCTGCAAGGTGCGATAAACTTAGCATCGAGTGTCCAGTACTCTTCCGGTACAAAAGCACGGATTTCATTTTCTCTGTCGACAACGAGCTTTACAGCGACAGATTGTACTCGTCCTGCCGAAAGTCCTCTTCGGATCTTCTGTGAAATGAACGGACTGAGTTTGTAACCTACAAGGCGGTCAAGGATACGTCTTGCCTGCTGTGCATTTACAAGATCCATATCAATCGAACGCGGTGCTTCCATTCCGTTCTGAATACCTGTTTTTGTGATTTCATTAAATGTGATTCTATTTGCTTTGTTCATATCAAGCTCAAGCAAAGTTGCCAGATGCCATGATATCGCTTCTCCTTCACGGTCAGGGTCAGTTGCGAGAAAAACTTCATCACTTTCAGCGACCTTTGCTTTAAGCTCTTTTACGAGTTTTTCTTTTCCCTTGATAACGGAATATTTGGGAGCAAAATCATTCTTGATATCAACGCTGAGTTTAGCTGCGGGAAGGTCACGGATATGTCCCATAGATGCAGTGACATCGTAGTCCTTTCCGAGATATTTTTTAATTGTCTTAACCTTTGTGGGTGACTCCACTATAATAAGCTTTGACATAATGTTCTATCATCCTATTTCAGTTTATAGTTTTTACCGGCAAGAAGCTCAACGAGTCCGAAAAGCTCAAGCTCGGTCATCGCACAGGCAAAGGCACTCACGCCAAGGCCCGTTTTCATAATCAACTCTTCCTTCTGCATCTCAGCACGGTCAAATGCACGGTAAATCTTCCGTGCATCCTCGCTGAGAGTGGAGGGTTCAGGCTGTTTTACAGCCTTATCAGTAGTTTTTTCCGTTTTCGCCAAAACCGTATGGGACGGTTGCTCACGGAAAGAAAGTGTAGTTTCAACCTTATCGAGTTCGACAAGTTCAGGATAGCGTATCGCATACTCTTCAAGCACGTCGAGTGCATTGAAGACAGGCTTTGCACCGTCACGTATGAGTTTGTTCGCTCCCGTGAATCCGCTGAAAAGAATATCTCCGGGAACTGCGAAGACATCTCGTCCCTGCTCAAGTGCATAGTTTGCCGTAATAAGTGAACCGCTTCTCTCGCCTGCCTCAATGACAACCGTACCGTAAGAAAGTCCCGAAATAATTCTGTTTCTTATCGGAAAATTTCCCGGCATTGCCATCGTTTTGGGAGGATACTCGGTAATGACAGCTCCGCTTTCTGCTATCTGCTGCCTGAGTGCCTTGTTTGCAACGGGGTAAGTGCAGTCAAGTCCGCATCCGAGAACAGCTACCGTACTTCCGTTTGCATCCAACGCACCCTGATGCGACGCTGAGTCAATGCCCAATGCACCGCCGCTTACGACGACCGCACCCGAACGTGTGAGCGATGCTGCAAGGGAACGTGCCGCACGTGAACTGTTGAGCGTAGGTTCTCTCGTGCCTACAAGTGCAATGGTTATCTTGTTTTTCAAACAGTCTAAATCTCCGTTAACGTAAAGAACCAGCGGAAAATTAGGCAATTTGAAAAGCATAGACGGATAATTCCCGTCATCAGGCGTAACCACTTGCCAGTTATTTTTAGCACAGATATTCAGTATATTCTCTGCCTTTGATAAATCCTGATTACAGAGCTTCGAAATCTGCTTCGGTGTAAAAATGCCGGAGATTCGCCATTCCATCTCCCCTGCAAAATAAAGTGTCCTGGCTGAGCCGAAGTATGACACAACCTCATCTGTCCTGACGGTCGGATTTATACCGAGAGACTGTTGAAGCCATACCCAATAAACCTTGTCACTCATCGTCTGACCATCTCCCATATCAGTATTGCTGCAGCCGTCGAAGCATTAAGTGACTCTGCTCTGCCACCCATAGGAATAGTAACCTTCCGGTCACACGCTGCCATAGTCTGCTGAGTAACACCGTTACCCTCATTACCTACCACGCACACAACACCGCCCGACATTTCAACATCAGTAATCAGCTGTGCACTGCTGTCAGGAGTGGACGCAAGGGTAAGAAAGCCCTTGTCTCTGAGATGTCTTATCGTTTCAACTGAATCGTCGCAGGTGAAAACGGGTATTCTGAGCGCAGAACCCATAGATGCCCTGAGTGCCTTCGGATTATAAATATCACAGCCTCCGCACACAAATATTCCGTCAGCACCGAGTGCCTCAGCTGTACGGCTTACCGCACCGAGATTGGAAGGATCCTGAACATTTTCAAGGAAAATATACTTTCCGTCAGGTCTGACTGATGCTGTTCTGATATCTTTTTCCTTTGTACGGCAAATGCAGAATATGCCCTGAGGATTCTGTGTGTCAGAAAGACGGGAGGAAATCTCCTCTGTGATTTCAAAGCATTCCTGTGCTTTTTCAGTTACCTTTACGGCATAATCAGCATACTTTTCCAACGCTTTCTGTGTAAAAAACGCTCTGTAAATCTGCACGTCATTTTCAGCAGCATCAGCGCAGAGTCTTGCCCCTTCGAGGAAGAAAAGACCTGATTCACGTCGCTGTTTTGCGCTGTCCCGGATAGCTGCCGCAGACTTGATTTTATCGTTATTTTTTGCTGTCAGACGTTCCATTTTTACACTCCTTTATGCTGAATATACCCACGTAAGTGTTACTTATAAAAAGACAAATTCACGCCCCCATATTACAGGGGCGTGATATAAGCTTATTATTTAAGAGCTGCCTTAGCCTTCTCTGTGAGAGCTGTGAAAGCAGCAGGATCAGCGATTGCGATCTCTGAGAGCATCTTACGGTTAAGTGTGATGCCTGCCTTGTTAAGACCGTTCATGAATGTTGAATAGTTCATACCATTCATCTTGCAAGCTGCAGAAATTCTTGTGATCCAAAGACGACGGAAGTCACGCTTCTTCTGCTTACGTCCGACATATGCATACTGTCCGGACTTCATAACTGCCTGCTTAGCAGTCTTGAAAAGACTTGACTTTGAGCCATAGTAGCCCTTAGCCATCTTCATTACTTTATTTCTTCTCTTACGAGTCATGGTAGCGCCTTTAATACGAGCCATGGTAAGTTACCTCCATTTTAAAATTTAATTAGCTTTTGCTGCCGTAAGCAGCACGTTCTTATTTGTAAGGAATCAAACGCTTGATCTGCTTTACGTTTGTTGTGTCAGCAACAACTGTCTGACGGAGACCTCTCTTACGCTTTGTTGTCTTCTTGTTAAGGATGTGTGACTTGTTAGCGTGGCCGCGGATAGGCTTACCGTTCTTAGAGAGCTTAAAGCGCTTCTTTGCACCGCTGTGTGTTTTAATTTTAGGCATGGTTTTTTCCTCCTTATTAATTCTTGGATGATTTGGCTGCTAAAAACATCAGCATCGAACGTCCTTCGAGCTTTGCAGGTTTCTCTACTGAACCGAACTCGCTGCAAGCTTCTGCAAACTTGTTCATGATTACCAGACCATTTTCCGGATGAGCCATTTCACGGCCGCGGAATCTGATAGAAACCTTAACTCTGTTACCGCTTTTCAAAAACTTGACTGCGTGACCAACTTTGGTTTCAAAGTCGTGTGTGTCGATGTTGAGTGACAAACGAACCTCTTTGATTTCAATAACTCTCTGGTTTTTCTTGGCTTCTTTCTCACGCTTTGCCTGTTCAAAGCGATACTTGCCGTAATCCATGATCTTGCATACAGGCGGTTTTGCCTGAGGCGCAATTTTAACCAAGTCAGTATTCTTCTCCTCTGCGAGACGCAAAGCCTCCTCGATAGGCATAACACCGAGCTGATTGCCTTCTGAGTCAATTACTCTGACTTCCTTGTCACGGATCTCATCGTTGATCTGAGTTTCTTTCGTAGCGATGTTCAAGCACCTCCAAATGCTTAATAAATAAAATCAAAGCACGGATGGAACATACCCCATCCGTGCAAAATCACATAATACAAGACAGAAAACTGTCGTTGAATATTGACCGCACGGACGTAACCGTTAAGGTGGGAACGAACCATTCCACTTTGTTGTGGAAGTATTCTATCACCATACGTGCCGTTTGTCAATACCCTTTTGAAAATTATTTAATGTGAAGACAAAATTTTTGCAATACCCGTAAAAGCTCCCGCAATCATAATCTGAATCAGTATTATGAATATCGCAGGTAAATCTGCAACCACATTTACAATCGAAAGCACGAGCACAATGACAAAGCTCATCAGAATTCCTATAAGCATCATCGTGTTTGATACATTAAACACGTGTCGCAGCATATCAGCCACACAGAAAGTTTTTGTAAACGAGAACGTCGTTCCGTCGTGGATGGCAACCGCTCTTGAATTGACCTTCGGTCGTGACTTGTACTTTTTGAAGACACGGCTTGATGCTGAGTTGAGAATCTTGATATTGTCAAGTCTCATATCGTAACACTGAGATATCATCACATCGGTTACATTCGGGTCACAATTTCTGACAAGCACCGTAACACCTGCATCACGGAGCTTTTTAAGATAAGGTATGAGTTTCCTGTCGGGAGCGTAGTCGACTACCATCATCGCCGCAAGTTTATTTGCAATCGCAAGGTACATTACCTCATGACCTGACATAAGATACTTGTCCTCATCGATAGTTTCAGGCACGTCAACATTGTGATTTATCATCATCTGACGTGTGCCTAAGATTACCTTCTGACTGTAAATCCAACCTGAAACTCCGAGTCTTTCCTCATAGCTGAAGGATTTGACCGTAGGAAGGATATCGCGTCTGTTGACAACCATCTGATCAAATACACCTGTCAGTGGTCCGCCCGAACGGATAACCATGGCTGCAGCATAGAGCATAGCATCATCCACACGGACATTTTTGAAATCCTTGAATCCGTGCATCGAGCAAAGATTCTGATCAAAAAGATCCTTGCTGTCAAGGATGATCGCATTCGTCCTGCAAAGCTCGGTAACAGCATCCTGACACGAAATCATTCCGCCGAGTTTATTGAAGTTCTTATTTGCCCAACGAAGCGGAAGCTGAACGAGCATAACCGCATACGACGGTACACAAAGAGCAAACGTCACTACCAATGCGGCAAATCCTACCGGGAAGTTACCGCTTACTGACCAAGTGACAATAAAATTGACTATACTCATAACTGCAATTATGAGAAATACAAAGCGCATATTTTTATCAACACGGGTCTCACTCGTGCACAGCTCGATAAGATGTGACGGGAAACGCGTCTTGGACGAATATCTGATTCTCGGACTGGGAGATTTCACGTTCTTTCCGAGCTCCGTCGCATCCTTGTCGTCCGTAATACCGTCTACGCTGTAAAGCTTATCTTTATTCACACCCGTGCATAATTCAAGTGCATCTGCTGTCCTGCTGAAAGTTACATAAGAGGCTATTTCACTCATAAGCAATGCGCCCGTTCCCGCACCTGCAAAAACGCTGACTGTGTTTTCATCAAAGAAATAAAGGATAAACATAAGAAGTGTCTGAATAAAGCACAGCAACGCAACAAATACCGAAGCACAGTTTACATTAAACTTTTTCTTTTTCAGAGTATCAAATGCATTTATAATGAGCTGATTACTCGTAATGAGCGACAGAACTATCGTCACAAAATTTGAAAAAATCGTAAGTATAGAGTCACCCGCAACGGTAGTCTCTGCTGCGGCCGCAACGCTTGCCGCTACCACGAGCACAAGCAGAGCTGACTGTAACATTACCCTGCGGAAGGACTTCTTTTTCTGTATACTCAGGTATCTGCGTACACGTCTTGCATCTTTGATCTGTGAGTATTCGACACCCACAAACTCAGGCTCTTCCTTACGTCGCGGTCTTTCATCATGAGTACCAAAAAGGTCACCGAGACGTTCTTTCTCGCTGTCCGTTCCGTAGGGATCATTTTCATTTTCATCTCCGAACAGAACAAAACTGTCTATCTTTGCTTTTCTTCGTCTGAAAAGCTCTTTTTCAGCTTCACTTTCTTCGATCCGTCCGGGTTTTTCATTTATATCCGTATCACCGAAACCGGGCAGGGTTATCTGTCCGTTTTCCTCTGCCTCGCGTATACTCTTTTTGAAATCCGCATTCTTTGCTGAGTTTTCATCAAAAGCTTCCTCGACGGAAATAATCGTCGGTGCACCTTCCAGACCTGAATCATCTTTACTGATACCTTTTTTTATCACAAGTCCCGGTTTTTCAAGATAAACCTGCTTTGTTTTTCCGTTTTCGTCCTCATCGTCAGCCATCTCTTTAGGCAGATCTCCGATTCTTACGGTTTCCTCATTGTAATCTCCATAGCCGTAGTCCTCGTCCTCAGAATATTCTGCATCAGAATGAAAATCATTTTCAAACTCATCTGCATCATCTTTCAGGAAGAAGCGTTCTTCTTCCTGCTGCTGTGTATTTCTGAACGACGCCAGAAACTCAGCACCTTTTGTAAAGAAGCTCTTTTTACCACCTTTTACTACCGGCTGTTTTTTTGCGGTTTTCTTTGCTTTACCGACCGTTTTCACAGGGGCAGCTTCCTCGTTAAAAATCGACTTGATCCTGTCAGAATTCTCATCAGGGTCACCCGCCTTCGAGATATCCACAGTCTTCACTTCAGCAGTCTTTACCGGTTCAGCCTCTTCTGCTTTCCGTGGGATCTCAACAGGTTTCGTGAAACTCTGCGTACGGTTCTGCTCGTTCACTTCGGACTGCATTTGCTCAGCAATGCCGAGCAAACGGTCAATGTCCTCGTTTGACCAGATTTTTGCAGGTTCACCGTTTTCATCGACACCTTTGGCACGACGTTCTTCTCTTATATTTTCAAGCAGATTGCGAAGTTCATCTCTGTTAAGTTCAGACAAGGCTTTCACCCCTTTGCTTTTATTCCTGCTCTCTGACGTGCGACCTCATACATAAGCACACCTGCCGCAACTGAAGCGTTAAGCGAATTAACCTTACCTTTCATGGGCATCGAAACAGTAAAGTCACATTTTTCTTTTACAAGACGGCTGATTCCTCTGCCTTCAGAACCGATTACAAGACCTACGCCACCGTCATAATTAACGCTGCACCAGTCTTCACCGTCCATATCTGCGGCATAGAACCAGATTCCTCTCTCTTTGAGCTCATCAATCGTCTGAGCGATATTTGAAACTCTTGCAACGGGCACATATTCGACAGCACCTGCACTCGCCTTACCCACTACGTAGCTGAGCGATGCATTACGACGTTTCGGGATAATCACACCGTGAACACCTGTAGCTTCTGCTGTTCTGATTACCGCACCAAGATTGTGCGGATCTTCAAGCTCATCGCATATTATAATGAAAGGTTTTTCTCCTCTTTCCTCTGCAAGGGCAAAAATATCATCAACAGTAGAATACTCATGCGAAGCCGCATAAGCAGCAATACCCTGATGAACGGCACCGCCACACATAAGATCAAGTCTTTTACGGTCAACTTCCTTAATTACAACACCAAGATCACGACACTCTGCGATGATCCTGCCTATAGAACCGTTACGTTCACCCTTTGAAACAAGTAAAGTATCAATAGCTCTGCCTGAACGCAAAGCTTCACTGACCGCATTTCTTCCGATTATAAGATCCTCTCTGGGGGAATTCATTTCTTTTTCCATACATCTCACCAAAATATACAAATAATAAATCAATATATTATAACACAGTAACGCCGTAAATTACAATATGTTTTTCAAAGTAATGAATTCTGCCAAAATATAACCTTTATCTCTGATCCGAAATGACAGAAAATTCACCTCTGCGGATATAAAATAAGGTAAAAAAACAAGGAGCAAAGCCATGGTAATCAACAAAGTCAAGGATTTTGTCATCGAAAAAAGCAGTGAAGCCGTAAAAACAGCAGAGCTCACTCCGCTCATCAAAAGCCTTCTAACATTTACAGGTGCATTTCTGCTGATGAATCCGTTTGTTTCGGGAGAATTGTCTCCGTTTGCAGTTTCACTTGCTGCCGCATCAGGAGTGGTAAACTCATTCTGTGCAGGAGCAGGAACGATAATCGGTGCCTTTTTCTTTTTCGACGGTACCGACTGTGTGAAATACTGTGCAGCCATCCTGCTGTGCATACTCATACGTAATCTGTACGAGAGATATCTCGACGAAAGCTTTCACTCCCACGCTGTGCTTTTAAATTCATTTCTGAGTCTGTTTCTCACAGGAGTCGCAATAATCGCTGCTACAGGACTCGACATAGAATCATTAATCTCCATAACGTATGAATCAGCATTATGCTGTGCAGGAGCTTACCTCTTCAGTCGTTCCTCTGTTCTTTTGTGGGGCAAAAAAGAATTTTCAGGATTTTCAACTTCTGAAATCCTTACTATCCTTCTGACCGCAGGAATCGTCCTGATGCCTTTTTATAAGTACAAAATCCTGAACATCTCCCCTGTGACCATAATTTTTGCTTTTCTCGTTCTGCTTTTTGCAAAGTTGCGAAATTCAAACGGCGGAGCGCTGTGTGGAATCTGTCTCGGCTTTGTCACGGGACTCAGCTCTGAAATCGGATTTATCAGCATCGGCTATGCCCTGGGAGGTCTTCTCGGAGGTGAGCTTTCGCGAAAAGGCAAGATGTGGTGTACTGTAGGATACATCATTCCTCTGACCGTCTGTGCTTTTGCTGACGGCACATTGAATTCATTTATGGCAGTCTTTGAAGGTATCATCGCCTGTGCCGTATTCATCGCCATCCCCGAAAGATTTTATGATGCACTTTCAGCCAAAGTCAATTCTCCCATACCCACCTGCATAAAAAGTGAATCCTCAAGAGTTATCACAGGAAGACTCCGTGACGCCTCTCAGGCCATGAACGATGTCTCCACCTGTGTTGCTACCGTACGTAATACGCTCAATCCGATCACTCAGACACAGCTGACTCACGTACTGAAATCTGCTTGGTGCAAGGTTTGTTCAGAGTGTGATCTGAAAGAAAGCTGTCACAACGAAGTAAAAATCCCTGACGAAGAAGCACTTGAAAAAATCGCTCAGGCACTTACAAACCACGCTGAACTAGATGAAACCCGATTTCCCAAGGGTTTTTATTCTGCCTGCTACCGCTTCAGCGAAATGCGAAGCGAGCTGAATAACCGTTATCTCTCCTTTGTCGCATCGAGCGGAGCAAAAGGCGAAGTGGAACAAGTACACGGTCTTATGTGCGAACAGTTCAGAAGTATGGCTGATATTCTCAGCGATCTTGCCCTCGACTTCGACGAAGATCTGAGGACAAATGCCGACATAGCCGAGCAATGTGCAGAAGAGGCAAAAGAAAATGGTCTTGATGTGCTCAATGCCGAGTGTCAGCTCGACAAGCTCGGTAGAGTCAGCATTTCGCTTCATGCCGAAAAACCTCATCCTGACTTCAACATCGGTCAACTCACTCATAATCTTTCTATCGTAACAGGCACTAAATTCAATATTCCTGAGCTTCAAGAAAACGTTGAAACCTGTACGCTTACGTTTCGTCAGAGTATCGCTTACGACGTCTCAATAGGAGCAGTAAGCAGACCGACAGATGACGAAACCGTCTGTGGTGATTACTACAGAAGCTTCCGGGATAACGACGACCGCTACATAGTGATTCTGAGTGATGGAATGGGTACAGGAAGACGCGCGGCAGTCGATTCCGCAATGGCAACTGAGCTTTTTTCAAAGCTGATAAAGTCCGGTCTGAGCTTCGACTGTGCTCTGCCTATCACCAATTCGGCACTACTTGTCAAGAGCTCTGACGAATCTCTCGCCACGCTTGACATCGTCAGTATTGACCTTTTCACCGGAAAAACTGACTTTATGAAGGCAGGTGCAGCCGCAACCTTTATCCGGCACAATGACAGCGTTGCACAGCTCGAACAAGCCTCACTCCCCATAGGAATTCTCAAAGATATCAGCTTTTCAACGGCAACCGCCTCACTCGTCAAAGGTGACATCATACTAATGGTATCGGACGGTATACTCAGCGACTGCAACAATTGGATTCAACACGAGCTGCAAACATGGGATACCGGCAACTCTCCCGACGACCTGGCAAAATTCATCGTTAACTCCGCTTGTGAGAGAAAAATCGGAAAACACCTTGATGATATGACTGCGATTGCTGTGTATATAGAATAAATTTATCTTGCTTTAACTGAATCCTGACTGTATAATGAAGAAAGTATAAAAAAACGGACGTGATATTTTGGCACATATACTTGAAACAGTAATGGCGATTTTCGCTGTAATAGGTGCTTTTGATAAAATCATAGGTAATAAGCTCGGCCTTGGTAATGAGTTTGAGAAAGGTATAACCACTCTCGGTCCTCTTTCTCTGTCAATGCTGGGTATGATGACCATTGCTCCCGCACTCGCAGACCTGCTGTTACCCGTAATCGCTCCCGTAGCGAAAGTTTTTCATTTTGATCCCTCTGCACTCGCAGGCATACTCATCGCAAATGATATGGGCGGTGCCGCGCTTGCGGATTCTGTCGCTTCAGATGAAATCCTCGGTGCTTTCCACGGACTTTGCGTCGCATCAATGCTCGGTGCAACGATATCCTTTACCATTCCCGTTGCACTTCAGTCCTCAAAGAAGGAAAATCACGACG
>JAZRNG010000069.1:0-2538 GCA_045648065.1 Acutalibacteraceae bacterium
CTCTCTGCAAGAAAAAAGCGACCTGATTTTCAGGTCGCTTAAATTTATTTCGAGAGATTACAGCTTCATTGCGATGTCCCAAGCGCCCCAGATAACTGTTCTGAGGTTGCCGACCTTAGCTGCGTCACCGATAACGTGAACGTGCTTTGCTTTCGGAGCAAGGGGAGCAGGTCTGTAACCAACTGAAAGGATAACGTTGTCAGCAGGAACGTCAATCTTTTTGCCGTCCTTAGTTGCGATTGTAACACCGTTATCACGGATTTCTGTTGTCTTTGTTTCAAGATATACGGGAACCTTGTTTGTCTTGAAGAAGTCACGAAGGAAGCTTGTGTTTGCAAGAGCAACACCCGGAGTTGTGATGAGGTCATCCTGCATCTCAACGATTACAGGTTTCTTACCCTGGAGGTAAAGCTCATAAGCGATTTCACAACCTGTAAGACCACCGCCAACAACTACAACGTTGTCGCCGACTGTCTTTGTGCCAAGAAGGAAGTCAACAGCTTCGATAGCCTTGTCAGCACCGGGAACAGGAATCTTGTTTGCAACAGAACCTGTAGCAACGATAACTTCGTCAGCACCGAGAGAAGCGATGTCCTTGACTTCTGAATTCATATGAATCTTGATTGCATCGTAACGCTTAACTTCACGGTTGTACCATGCGATAAGGTCACGGTCCTTCTCTTTGTATGAAGGAGCAGCAGCTGCGATGAATACGCCGCCGAGCTTATCGCTCTTTTCGTAAAGGTCAACCTTATGACCGCGCTGTGCACAAACGATAGCAGCTTCCATACCGCCGATACCGCCGCCGATGATAGCAATCTTCTTCTGCTTCTTAGCGGGAAGAATCTGATACTTCTTTGACTGCATTGTCTTCGGGTTAAGAGCACAACGTGAAAGTCCCATTGTATCCATGAGATCCTGTGTATTTGCGTGACCCTTTGAAGTTGAGAAGTTGAAGCAGCCGGCATGGCAGCAGATACAAGGCTTGATGTCCTCTACTCTGTCTTCAATAAGCTTTGTGATCCATTCAGGGTCAACGAGGAACTGGCGAGCAACACCGACACCGTCGATCTTACCGTCAGCAACAGCCTTAGCACCAACGTCGGGTTCCATTCTACCTGCACAAACAACAGGGATGTCAACAAACTTCTTGATGTGAGCAACGTCATCAAGGTTACAGTTCTGAGGCATATACATCGGCGGATGTGCCCAGTACCATGAGTCGTATGTACCGTTGTCAGCATTGAGCATATCGTAACCTGCATCCTGAAGGTACTTTGCTGCCTTCTCTGATTCAGGCATTGCACGGCCGACTTCCTTGTAATCTTCGCCGGGCATTGCGCCTTCGCAGAAGCCCTTCATCTTTGACTCAACAGAGTAACGGAGTGAAACAGGATAATCCTGACCGCAGGATTCCTTGATAGCCTTAACTACTTCGACTGCAAAACGGTATCTGTTTTCGAAACTTCCACCGTATTCGTCAGTACGCTTATTGAAAAATTCGATTGCAAACTGGTCAAGAAGATAACCTTCGTGAACAGCGTGAACCTCAACACCGTCAACGCCTGCATCACGGCAGAGTTTTGCTGTTTTTGCGAAAGCTTCAATTATTTCGTGGATCTGGTGTTTTGTCATCTCCGGACAGATGATGTCGGGAGCCCAACGTGCGGGCTGGGGGCTCGGACAAGCCAACTCATGTGATGTGTCGAGGATCGGCTTGATAAGAGCACGAGTGAATTTATTTCTGTGGAGAGGAGCAACAAGTTCAGTAATAGCCCAGCTTCTGCCCATACCTGCAGTAAGCTGAACGAAAAGCTTTGCACCTGTCTTGTGGATTTCGTCCATAAACTCTTTGAGTTCTTCAAACATCTTCGGATTCTGCCAGAGCCACTTGCCCCAGAAAGTATCGCGAAGGGGAGCGATGCCGGGGATGATGAGGCCTACGTTGTTGTTAGCTCTTTCGAGGAAAAGCTTTGCAGCTTCCTTGTCAAAACCACAACCGCCGAGTTCAAACCAGCCGAACAAAGATGTACCGCCCATGGGACACATAACGATTCTGTTTTTGATTTCAACGTTACCGATCTTCCAGGGGGTAAATAAAGCTTCGTACTGCTTATCCATTAAAACACTTCCTTTATTTCAGTTTAAATTTCATACACAAATATAATAAAATAAATTCATTACAATGTCAATTGATAAATTGAATCTTTGTCAAGAATTTAACTAAATTAATTCAAAAAACAAAGAGAACGGAAAAACGGGCTGCAGAAACGATAAGTTTTTACAGTCCGTTTTTATTATTTAAATTAACATCTTTTCGGTCCGGGAATAGGGTATAACTCTATTAAAACAGATGATGGCAATCAGTTCGGGCGATTTCTGTATAATACCATCGAGGGACTTAGTCAGGGCAGCATCAAACAAACCGTTGCGCGTATCCGCACCTTTTGCATAAATCTTCAGAAGCAATACCGTCTTTGAACCCTAAGTCGGATCGTAGCCATGTCGTTCTGTGAGCCAAGGAGTTGCAAAGCTGTA
>JAZRNG010000070.1:0-34603 GCA_045648065.1 Acutalibacteraceae bacterium
ACAAAAACTAAACGCTGCAACGTTATGTCGCAGCGTTTGTGTTTTAATTTTCAATTACAATGTTATCCACATCACAGGTCTTACGCCAACCTCACGTAAAAACCCGCTGCCCCATCCAATTTGTCCGGAGTCATAAACAAAAGTCATATCGCCCGAATACTCGCCCGGGGTGCGAAGACCCCATTCTATTCTTTTCAAGCCATCCCTTTTGACACATTCTGTTGCCTGACACACTCTTTCTTCCTGCGTGCTGAAATAATGATCAGCTTCATCAATGCTCAGCAAAAACAGTTTATCCTGTGTATCTTCTCCCGGAGGCAGTCGGAACAAAGGAAATATATTCGGATTTTCTTTCGCCTTTACCGTGGTTTCAAGTATCCGACTCTGTTCACTTTCTGAAAATGCCGAATTGTAGAAATCATCATTCATCCACACACGGATTGCACTCTCATCCCACGTAAGACCTGACATCTCCCGTGTAAAAAAGCATTGCTTATCAAGGATATACTTACTTATGACTAACGCCTTGCCGTCTTTTTCTTCGAGAACAAGCCACTCGATGGGTTCCTTGCCGTTATCGATATTATTGTCCTGCTCGTACGATCCGAATGTTATGTACTTTTCCTCTTTCTGTACAGTGGCCTGTTGTGTCGGAGGAATGTCAGGCTCAGCATCATTTTTAAAATGATGAACAATTCCGTATATACCTGCTATCAGCAGAGCAAAAGCTCCCATAACCAAACAAATACGCAGAGTATTTATTTTCCTCTGAATATATTTTGCCTTAAACTCTTCGTTTGCGTCTTTATAAGGAGGTTTCAATCTTATCATATCTTTATTTTACCTGCACGACTGCACAGCTTCGTTTGCCATCTGCGGGTAATCCGTCATTATGCAGTCTGCTCCGTTTTTCGTAAGGTGGATAATATCGTCTGCATTATTGATAGTCCAATACTGGAGTGCGATATTATTTTCGTGGGCATAGTTTATCATTTCACGGTTGCCGAGGTTGATGATGTTATCAAAAGCATTTTCACCGTAAGGAATCTGCAAAGCGATATATGTCGGCTTCACATCCTGCAAATCCCAACCCATTCTGTAATAGAAATAGAACTGTATCGCTTCTATGGCATCTGCCGTTCTTGAAATTTCAGGATAATTTTTCACCATATACGATGATACATCGGGAGCGAATGTCGACCAGATTACTCTGTCCTGCAAACCACGCTCTGTGATAATCGAGTAAAGCTTATCAACAGCACGTCTGCCGTCGATACCGATGCTCTTGATTTCGATAACGTACCTATATTCTTTATCACCGCAGTTTGCTTCGATGTAATCAATCACTCTGTCGCAGGTAACCATTCTGAGGTTATAAGGAATATCGTCACCACGAAGACCCCTGTACGGATAGCTTCCGTCACCCTTGAAGTTTTCGCCCATATTAAGAGCCTGTGTTTCTTCGAAAGTCACTGACGAAACAAAAACATTAGACCTGCCAAAAACTTCTTCTGCATTAGAAGTGCCGTCAAGTGTCAGATCGTGCAGAAGTACAAGCTCGTCATCCTTTGTGACCTGAACGTCAAACTCAAGAATATCAACATTGACCGTATCGGCATTTTCTATGATATTTTCAAAAGCCATAAGAGTGTTCTGCGGTGCAAGACCTGCACCTGAACGGTGAGCCGAAATATCAGGATCAAGATATTCTGCAAAGTACGGATTGTCCGATTCAGGGTATGTTTCAACAGGGATATTCGGGTCACCTGACTCACCCATTGTGAAAAGAATCGGAATGAGCATAAAAACTGCCACTATTCCGTGGAAAATATTTTTAACTGCAAGGATTATTGATGTCATAGAGCTCACCTCTCATATTATAACTGAATTATATATCATTTTTTCCGATTATTCAATACTCATTAATTATCTTGTCTGTCACTCTTTTTTATGCTATAATCACACAGTAAACTTTTTCAGGGGTTGAGGATATGTCCGAACTTAGAAGCTACATCGAAAGAATTTTTGAAAACAAGCCTTCAAAAATCGTAATCAGCAAGCCTGCAAAAAAGCAGTCTGAATTCAAGAAAATTACGGTAAATCTTATGCCGAAATTCTATCAGATCGCAAAGTACACTGAGAAGCAGGTTTTCCACGAAAACATCACTGCGGATAAAATTGCAGGGCGTTGCTTTGAGATTACCGAAAATGAATTTCTTCAGCTCAATGCCTGGAGCGACGAGAAAGAAATTTACATAACAATTTCCAAAAAGGGAAAGATTTTCTACAAGGAAAAGAAAATCGCATCCGTCCCCTCCTGTCCCTCGAAGATTGAGCACAACCGTAAAAAGCAGTATATACTTCCCGAAGGCGAAGTCATCGAACCGCTTGTCGATATGGGTATCTTCACAAAAGAAGGTAAGGTTATTCAGTCGATGTATGACAAATACAAGCAGATCAACCGTTTCATAGAGATAATCGACGATTCAATCCGTCAGCATGATTACAAAAAGCTCAATATCATCGACTTCGGCTGCGGTAAATCCTATCTTACCTTTATCGTTTACTATTACCTGACCGAAATCAGGAAGATTGATGCGACGATAATCGGACTTGACCTGAAGAAAGATGTCATTGAAAAATGCAACAAGGCCGCTGAAAAATACGGCTATCAAAATCTCCGTTTTGAGCTTGGCGACATCAACGGTTATAAATGCCCGTTTGAAGTTGATATGGTAATCACTCTTCACGCCTGCGACACAGCAACAGATTTCGCACTTTACAATGCGATCAACTGGGGCGCAAAGATGATTTTCTCCGTCCCCTGCTGTCAGCACGAGCTGAACGCTCAGATTAAAACCGATAACCTTTCTCTGCTTACACGTTACGGAATTATTCAGGAACGTTTTTCAGCTCTTCTTACAGACTCAATAAGAGCCAACCTTCTTGAATACTGCGGTTACAAAACCCAGCTTCTTGAGTTTATCGACTTTGCACACACACCGAAAAATATCCTCATCCGTGCAACGCTTAAAAACAATCCGTCAAAAGCATCAAAAGAAAAAGCTCTCTGCGAGGTGCAGAAAGCTCTGGAAGAATTCAATGTAAACCCGACACTTTATAATTTGCTCATAAAATGAATTACAGCTCCACCCTATTTGGATGGAGCTGATTTTTTACTTATACTGATATGCTCTTACGTAGTCAACAACAAAATCTGCCTCGAGAGTTTCGTTCTTTGTGATGTCGCCTGCCCATGAATCGGGGCTGGGCTGACCGTTTGAACCACCGATTTCTACAGAAAGCACAAGATATTCAGGACTCTGTGAAATACCGAAATCCGTTCTTGCAGTTTCCTTACCGTTAACGTAGAAAATATACTCGTTTTCGTTCCACTCAAGACCGTAAGTATTGTATTCTTCATACGGATTGTTTGCTTCGTAAATTCCCATCTTAGCACCCTGCATCTCTTCACCGTAACCGTCATAGTAAACATTTGAAGAAATATAATCGTGGAAAAGAGTCTGATGGTAATACGGAGATTCGTAAATATCGATCTCAGCACCGTCTGCAGATGAACCGTCAACATTTTCCATTCCTCTTGAATTCATCCAGAATGCTGACCAGAGACCTGCACCCTTGGGAAGAATGCAGCGAACCTCAAAGTAACCGTATGTCTGCTCGTGAAGATCACGTGTATACATCATATAGCTGTAATAACCTGCAGGACCGCCACCTGTACCTTCTTCAAGATACTTCGCATAAATGTGAAGATTTCCGTCCTTAACCTCTGCAAGGTCAGAATGGATATAACCACCCTTACGCATAACAGCTCTTGTTATACCGCCGTAAACGCCCTTCCATTTTGTTGCATCGATTGTGTCTGAGTCGAATTCATCACTCCAGACAAGTTCAAAATCATCAAGATTGATTTCCTTTTTGCCGAAATCAATGCCTGTGAAGTTTGTGATCATGCCCGAAATTGTCATTATGATTGCCAATATGTAAGATATAACTGTCTGCATAAAAAAACCTCCTTAAGAATTAATTCTATATTATCATATAGTTTTTAAAGAATCAATAATTCTTTAAAAAATTCAGCCGCATCAATACTGATGCGGCTGTAATTAAATTAATCACCAAGAAGTCCGTAGTATCTGCCCATCCAGTAAGGAAGAAGGAAAACATACGGCATTGATGCGCTCGTTGCGTTTGCACCTGAAGTACCCGGAAGTGTGCTTGTTCTGTTTGTACGTTTGCTGTTGATTTCAACAAACTCCTCTGCTCCTGAGTCACAGATGAACTGGTTGCCGTCGTAATTGACAAGCAGTCTTGACCAGTACTCAACGGGATACTTAAGCTGTGCAGGTACACCTGTGTCTTCCTGCTCTGTGTCCCATACGATGTCCTTTCGATAGCTGTTGTAAACAGGCCATCTGATGAAATCAAGATTCATCTCTGAAAGTGACTTTGCAGCCTCTTCGATGTCGCAGTAGTTATTTGTCAATGCACCGTAAACGATATTGAAGAACGGTGAACGTTCAACTCTCTCATATGCCCAATGGTGAGTAAGACCCATCTTGAAGATCTCTTTGTGTGCGGCATTATCCGTATAAACGATAAGCGGATAGATATTTACAAAGTCAAGCTGATCGTCGATGTGTGCAACGTGACCGTCCTCACACTTGTACTGAATGAGGTTCATTGCATAGTGGTGCTTCTTTATAAGCATATTGAAGACTTCGTTATATTTTTCGTCACCTGTTACGTGATATGTAGTCTTAAGGAAAGAAAGCATTTCGAGTGAGTTTGTTCCACGCTCGTAGTACCATCTGTCATCGTTGTTAAGAAGGTCGGGTTCCCAGTTTGCCCATGTTGTGGGGATTCCGTCAACGTCTGTGAGGTGGAAGTTGTTGTCGATAATATGATCAGTAATCTTCTTCACAACTGAAGCGATCTTCTTCTTTTCTTCGTCATCTGCAACGAGATCAAAGTAGATACCGTATGCGAAGTAGTGACCTGTCATCTCGTCACTTGAAGTTTCACCGAGCCATTCGCAGTCAGGATTATCCTCACATACGTGCCACTCTTCACGATTTCCGTCACCAAAGTTTTCTTCGTTAGAGTAACGTGTCGCACGTGCTGTGAAACCTTCTCTGCCTGTAACTTCAGTAAGCTTGATCATAGCTTCGACAGCCTTCTTTGCATTAGCCCTGGCCTGTTCGTCGCCTGTTACCTGATAGCGGAAGCACTGACTTGCACAGTAAAGACCTGTAAAAAGTCCGTCATTGTCAGAGTTTGGAAGCCAACCTGAATCCATATCACCATACTTGCGGAGTTTTCTGTCAACCTGATAGCCTTCGTTTCTTGTGAAATACTTTTCGTCATATTTGTCAACGATTGCAGCCTTTTCACCAAGTGTGAGTATATTTGCCGTAATAAGGCTGATACCTCTCGGAGTTACTGCAGCAATCGTACCGTTGTCTGAAACTGTGATCTTGGTAACTGTCGGGTGAAGAAGCCATGCACCGTATGAGTAGTATGAGATCTTACCTTCAATGAGAGTGATAATACCTGTGCTTGTTGCAAAATATTTCTTACCGTCAGCTGCAAAGAACATATCGTTGATTGCACCGTCAGGAACTGAATAGAAATCATTACCATTGAGCCAGTAGTTTCTGCCGTCGTAGATGTTAAGACCCTCGTCTGAGCCTACCCAGAGATGGCCGAGTGCATCAAGTGCGATACAGTTGATTTTCTTGCTGAGTACGCCTGTGATATCAGGGAGAAGCTCTGCCCAATGACGGCGCTTACCCTTCATTGAAAGAAGACCTTCAACAGTTGAGCCTACGAAAACAGTTTCAGCATACTTTGCCTTGTTATCAAGAGCAGCAAGGCAGATTGTCGCTTCAGGCACGTCTACAACTTTTGTAAATTCTTCACCGTCAAGTATGTAAAGAGCATCCTCTGTGATGAGCCACATTGAACCGTCAAGTGCAACTGAAATATCAACAACGGGAGAATCAAACTCCTGAATTTTCTTTGCCTTACCCTTTTTGATTTCGGCAAGAGAATTGCCGATTGCCGCATAAAGCTTGCCCTTTCTTGCAAAAAGGTCCGAAGCCTTTATCGGGAGAGCCTTTGTCTTGCCGTCTGCATACTCAATAAGGCAATCAGGCTGTGCTATGTAAAGTGTTTCACCTTCAAATGCTACTGATTTGACATTTTCAACATCAACACCGTTTTCAGCTGTGATAAAAACTTTGTCGCGCTGTGTGAATTCACCAAGATAGAACGTAGGTTTTTTCATAAACATTTTCCTTTACTGTATATTTCGGCTCACCTGCCGAGTTTAATTACTTTTTCAGTATATCATAACAACTTTATTTTGTCGATACTTGATTTGTGTATTTAAACTTGATTTTATATGCAAACGTGTTACAATAATGTCATATAAAAACAAAGGATTGATCACAATGAAAAAACTTCTTTCTGCTTCTGTTATGTGTGCAGACCTGCTTGACATCAGAAACTCCGTCAAAGAGCTTGAAAGAGCAGGTATTGATCTGCTTCACCTTGATGTAATGGACGGTAGCTTTGTGCCTAACATCACACTCGGTTTTGATATGATTAATGCTATCAAATCAATCACAGACATCCCTCTTGATGTGCATATGATGGTAAACAATCCCGCTCAGTTTATCGATATGATGAACCTCGGCAAAGATGATTACCTTTGCATTCACTATGAGGGTGATATTCACGCTCAGCGTACACTCGCAAAAATCAAGGACAAGGGCATCAAGGCAGGTCTTGCTCTCAATCCGCAGACTCCCGTAAACTGCTACGAGCACCTTGTTGACTACCTCGATATGGCACTTGTTATGACAGTAAGTCCGGGATTTGCAGGGCAGAAAATCTTCGCAGGTGCGAAAGAAAAGGTTGCAAAGACACGTACATTCCTTGACAGCCTCGGCAGACAGGATATTCCCATCGAGGTTGACGGCAACATCAGCCCTGCTAACGGTGCTATGCTCAGCAAGGTCGGTGCAGAAATCTTCGTTCTCGGCACAAGCAGTCTTTTCATCAAGGACAAGGATATGAAAGAATCTGCTGAAAGCTTCAGAGCGGTTCTTTGAGGAGGAGCTTATGTATAAAAATATCCGTGCCGCAGTTGTCGGCAGTATAAATATGGATATAATCCTCAATATGAAAAAAGTCCCGGATATCGGAGAAAACGTGCTCGGTACAGACTACGGATATGCTTGCGGAGGCAAGGGTGCTAATCAGGCAACAGGACTTGCCAGACTCGGTGCAAAAACTAAAATGATAGGCAAGGTTGCCGACGATGCAAACGGCAACAAGCTTGTTGAAAACCTTAACAAAAACGGTATTGATTCTTCCTGTGTCAGAACTGACGGCACACAGACAGGAATGGCGGCAATCATCATCGACGGTGATGGTAAAAACCGTATCGTTGTTTACGAGGGTGCTAATGCAGAGATTGACCCGAAAGAAGCCGCTGACTGCATCGACGAAAGCCTTGATCTTCTGCTCGTTCAGTTTGAAACAAACGAGGACGTTGTTGTTGAGTGTGTTAACAAAGCTATTGCTCAGAATATCACAACGGTCATCGACTGCGGTCCTGCAAAGAATTTCAATCTTGAAAGAATGCAGGGCGTCGAAATCATCTCCCCTAACGAAAATGAAACCGAAGCTTTATCAGGAATTTTTCCTGCTGATGAGGGTTCAATCCTTGAAGCTTCAAAGATCATTATGGCTAGAAGCAAAGCGAAGTATGTTGTTCTCAAGCTCGGCTCAAGAGGCTGCAGCATCTGGGACGGAGAAAACCTTAAGGTTATGCCCACATACAAAAGCAATGTTGTTGACACAACCGCCGCAGGTGACTGCTTCACCGCAGCACTTGCCCTTGAATATAAGAAGTGTGGTGATATCTACGCCGCCTGTGATATGGGTAACAAGGCCGGTTCAATCGCCGTCAGCCGTATGGGAGCAGAAAGCTCCATGCCTACGGTCGAGGATCTTTTGAATTTTAAAGAAACAAAATAATCGAAAACAGTAAAGCGACAGAATTCTTTGAAAAGTTTCTGTCGCATTTATTTTTATTGTCCCGACAAATTTTTGGGGTTGTAGAGTTCTTTGGTTTTGCACAAATTGACTATGTGTTCGTAGGGGTGCGCATTGCGCGTCCGTTGAATTAAGCAGAATTTTTGCGGACGACCGATGGTCGCCCCTACGATTGTTTATTTGAATTCTGTTCAACAAACCCGAATTTATTCAAAGCAACAAAAGGGCGCTAAATGATACTGCAAAACTTCAACGGACGGATTCGTGTGAATCCGTCCGTTGTTTTATATTCCGTACATTATTCCGAGGAAGAGTTTCATATTCATTTCTTCTGCAATTTTCACGGGCATTGAATCGTATCTGTCGATAGTCGCATAAAGTGCTTTTACATTTTCTTCTGTTTTGTTTTTGAGAACTGCTATCAGGTTTTCGAAAATCTCCGTCGCAACGAAGAATTTTTCACTCCACTTTTTAAGCTCATTACAAATCGGAAGATCCTGACGGAGATAATCGCAGGTTTCGTTCATTTTTACAATGTATTCCTCAGCAAGTGCCACAGCCTTTTCACTCTCGCCCGTTTTAAGAAGACGTAAAACCTCTGCAAAATGCGCTTTCATTATCTTTGACGGCTCGTCCTTAAGACAGGAAGTGTAAAGGTGGTCTGCAAAAACAGTAAACTTTTCAGCATCCTCCCTGCCCACAACCTGACGGATCGCATTTCTCCACGAAGCATCAGGATCGTATCCCTCACTGTCCCAGAGATAATCGGCAAAGGTGATGAGAGGAATTTTTGAGCACTCGGCATATTCCATAGCGTTAGAAATGATGCCTTCAGAATACTTCCACAAATCTGCATCACGATTGATTATCGGTGAAATGTGCATTTCGTTGAACATAGCCATATCGTTTACGGGATAATTGTCCCAGTAAAGCGGTTTATGACGTGTGCATTCAACAAACTTGATTGCATCCATACTCAGAAGCTCTCTTGAGCAGATATCCTTACCTGTCCAGAAAAGCGAAATCATCGGAGATATATTCTGACCAAGCTTTGAAATATAATATTCGTCGCCCTTACCGTTATAAAGTGTAGGGCAGATTGTAAGCTTTGCTGTCGCATCAATTTCAAGAAGTGCATTGTGATACTTTTCAATAAGGTCGATGTGTGCATTTACCGTTTCGCCGTACATAGCCTTGTCTTCGGGGAAGGCAAGATTTTCATCAATATCATCAAGAAGCAAGCCAAAATGACGGATACCTATTGAGTAAAGCTGTTTTGTTTTTGTGATGAGTGTTTCAAACTCTTTTTCATCTGAATATTTCATCGAAAGACCCGGTGCGATACACCAATGGAAGTCCATATAGTATTCCTTTGCAAGGTCAACAAGCTCCTTGAGCTTCGCAAGGTCAGCTTCAGGGTAAAGGTCACGCCACAGCTCTCTGTGGTAGTCATCATCCTTCGGCGCATAGTAAACGGTATTCATACGGTTTTTCGCCATAAGAGTCATTACCGATTTTCTTTTTTCGTGACTCCACGGTGTACCGTAAAAGCCTTCTATGTATCCTCTTGTTCTGAACAAAGGAGCGCAGACGTATCTGCCTGCATCGAGAGTGCCGTTTTCGACTCTGTCTGCAACATCGCAGAGAGCATAAAACTCACTCTTTTCACCTGAGCAGATAATATTCACTTCGTTTTTGTCAGACACCTCAAGAATATACTTTTCGTCAGTTACTCTGCGCGTTTTCTCACAGTAGCAGATTTCTTTTCCGTTTTCTTTTGTAACACTGATTGAGATATTGTTTTTTTCAAAAATCTCTGCAAAAAATTTTTTCATCACAAACAACCTCCGAAAGTTGATTTTTATCCGTTTTAATGTTAGAATTTTATAAATAGAATTTTCTGAATCGGGAGATTACGATATGATTATAAGACCTTTTGAAGAAAAAGACAAGGAAAATGTTCGTTTTGTCTGCCTGAACAGCGAGGGTCCGTGCAAAATGACACCCGATGAACAGCACTACATCCTCACAACCTACTGTAACTACTACATTGAAAAGGAAGGCAGAAACTGTTTTGTTGCCGCAGATGAGGATGATAAGGCGATCGCTTACATCATCTGCACAGAAAACTATGACGAATACAGAAAAGTTTTTCTTGAGGAATATGTTCCGCGCCTTGACGAAGACCTCGTTATATGGGGATTCAACGCAAAAAAAGGAGCGATCGGTTCAACAGTTCTTCAGGAGAAGTACAAGGAAGAGTATCCTGCTCACCTTCACATTGACGTTCTTCCCGAATATCACCGTCAGGGTATCGGACATATGCTTGTTAATTCTCTTAAAGAGCACCTCAACAAAAAAGGTATCTGCGGCGTTATGCTGACTGTAGGATCAAAGAATGAAAGAGGCAAGGCTTTCTACAATAAATACGGATTCGAATTTCTCGAACAGGTCGGTGACGACGTAGCATTCGGACTTAAAACCTGATATTGAAGGTGATTTTATGAAATATTATCTCGGAATAGACGGCGGCGGCACAAAGACTACCGCAATCATCTGTGACGAAAATACTCAGCTCATTTCACGTTTTGTCGGTGAAAGTATAAACTACAATTCCGTCGGAATGGAAACAGCACGTAAAAATCTCAAGGCAACTGTTGACGGTGTTCTTCCGAAGGACGTGAAGCTCAACGCCGCTTTCATCGGTATGTCTGCAATTTCGGAACGTGCTGACGATGAATTTACAAAAAAGCTCTGCGAGGGAATCATCGACTGCGACAAAATTACAATGGACAGCGACGTTTACATCGGTCTTGAAGCTATGAGATGTGACGGTGCGGCTGCAATGGTTATCAGCGGCACAGGTTCAATGGCTGTCGGCAGACTTCCCGGTGGAGAAATCATTCACACGGGTGGCTGGGGCTACATTCTCGGTGATGAAGGCTCAGGCTATGCAATCTGCATCGATGCACTCAGAGCTGCAATCTGCTGCTACGAAGGAAGTACTGAAAAAACTCTTCTGACAGATGCTGTAAAGGAACATTATCAAGTCAACGATATGCCTGAGCTGATTGATATTTTCTATGACCCGCCGATGCCGAGAAGTGAAATTGCGAAGCTGGCACCTATTGTTTTTAAGTGTGCGGAGAATGACAGTGTCGCAGATGCAATCATCCGAAATCATGCACAGCTCCTTGCAAACACAGTTTCAGCTCTGCTTTCACAGTTACCCGAAGGCACTCCTCTCGGACTCTGGGGTGGAATTTTTGAAAACTATGAAAAGTTCAGAAACTATTTTTCCTCAAATATAAACGAAAGATTTCCAAAAACAGAAATCAACGTACTTGAATTTGCACCCGAATACGGAGCGGTTTTTGCCGCAATAAAAACGGACGGTGAATAATTATGAATAAGCCTTTTGAATATCTCGAAAATCTATCCCGTATTCTTGATGAGATAAAAGAAAAACAGCTCAATTCAATAGAAAAGGCTGCAGAAGCTTTTGCTGTAGCACTTGAAAAAGACAATAATATTTTCCTTTTCGGAACAGGTCATTCACATATGCTTGCTGAAGAACTTTTTTACAGAGCTGGCGGTTTGGTTAAAATTCAGCCCGTTTTTGAAGAGGATCTTATGCTTCACATATCAGCGTCAAAAAGCACAGAGTTTGAAAGACTTGAAGGCTACGCTCAGAAGCTTTTTGATGACTATTCAATGAAGAAAAATGACGTTATCATCATCATTTCAAACTCAGGAAGAAACGGTGTTTGTGTTGATATGGCACAGCTCGCCAAAGATAACGGACTTACCGTAATCGCACTTACAAACCTCAATCATTCAAAATCAATGGCTTCTCGTCACCCGAGTGGTAAAAAGCTCTACGAATTTGCAGATATCGTGCTTGATAATATGGGTTGTGTCGGCGATGCAAGTGTTTACTTCCCTGAAATAAACAGAAATGCCGCACCCACATCAACAAGTGCAGGTGCAGCTATACTTAACGCTATCGTAACAGGTTGCATTGAAAAAATGCTTGATGACGGGTTCGTCCCTGAAGTCTTTTCAAGTAGTAACGTCGACGGAGGAGATGCCGTTAACCAAGCTTTCCTTGAGAAATATCGGGATAAAATCAAATCACTTTAACGCTGACCGATTCAAAAGGAGTTGTCGTGATGTCAGATTATAACGAAAAGTTATCTTTTTCATTGGTTTTCAATATCATAAAAGTGCACAACGGCATTCTTACCGTTTCGGGATATGTTGATTCAGGAACTGTCCCTTACACAGAATATCAGCTTTATTATGATACAGCTGACGGTACACGTACTCCTGTCACCCTGACTGACACGATGTTCAGTTATAGCAGTGAGCAGATAAAAATTACCGACTTCGGTGGGTTTGACTTTTCTGTAAAACTTTCGGATTCAGGAAAGCTTTCTTTCGTACTTGACTTCGCAGGTACATCTGTCACTCCCTATATGAATTTTGACTACAGATGCGTAGTCAACAACACCAGAAGAAAAGCTGTCTGTGGAAATCACATAGTTGAAACAATTCCCGGCTCCTGCTGCCTGACATTCCGAAAGGCAGATATATTTTCGAGGATGAAGGTTGCACTTCAGGCCGATATCATCGCCTTTCGCGAAAACAAAAGTGCCCTTGTCTACCGTTTGGCATCAAAGCTTCTCAGATCAGGTGAAATATGGATTTACTGCGACCGTGACAATCTGACAGACAACGCTTACTATCAATTCATTCACGATTCTGAAATCAAAGACGGAGTCAGAAGATATTATGTAGTCAAGTCACTAAAAAATGCGGACAAGCTTTTCACACCCGAGCAAAGAAAAAATCTGCTGCTTTTCAGAAGCTTCCGTCACAAGATACTTTTTATAAATGCATCGAAAATTCTCACTTCTTTCAACTCAGCAACCATAATCAGTCCTCACGGAGACAAGCCGTTGAAATGGTACTATGACCTGATTGATATGGACATCATCTATCTTCAGCACGGTGTACTTCACGCAAACCTTCCTTTTATGTATGCAAAGGAAAAGTCAAATGTTGACAAGGTTGTTATCTCATCTGATTTCGAAAGAAAGAATTTCTGTGAAAATTACCGCTTTAAGGAAGAAGAACTCCTTTACAGCGGTATGCCTCGTTTTGACACAATCGACGTTACAACTCCCGCTAAGAAAAAGATTCTTTTCTCGCCTTCGTGGCGTAAAAATCTCATCGGAGAATACATTGACAATAAACGTGCATTATATGTTGACAAGTTTCTCGATTCTCCTTTTTATAAAGAAATCAACAAATTTCTCAATTCAAAGGCGCTTGCTGACCTTCTTGAAAAGTACGATCTTACCCTCGACTTCAAGAATCATCCCATTTTCAGCGAATATGACAGCTACATCAAAGCGGATAACCCCCGAATCAACGTTACGCAGGAACGCATAAATATGCAGGATTATCTTACAATGATCACTGACTACTCTTCTGTTGTGTTCGATTTTGTTTACCTTAACAGACCGATAATCTACTTCGTTCCTGATTACGATGAGTTTCGTCAGGGTCTTACTCACAGCTACTCAAAGCTCGATCTTCCGCTCGAAGAAGGCTTCGGTGACATCACATTGAATTCAGAGGATTTACTCAACTCACTGAGAAAACTCGCAGAAAATGACTTCAAGACTGCACCTGTCTATAAGAAAAGAACCGATGATTTCTTCGGTGAAAGAACCACAACTCACCGTGACAGACTTTACGAACTCGTTAAATAATCACACAAGCACAGACAGTTTCAGTACCGCCTGTGCTTTTCTTTATAAGAATATTTGACTTTTTTTCATTTCTAATATATAGTTGAATTATACAAGTATCGGAGGGATTTATATGTGGCCAATTATAAGAATAATCGTTTCTGTATTCGTCATCATCGAAACTGCATTTGCAGGGCTTTTCAACGGTATCGCTCTCAAACCCGTTGAGATGCCTGAACCAGTTGTGGGCGAATACACACAGTACGTTGACCCGTTTATCGGTACGGGAGGTACTCCGTGGGCGTGCGGAATGTTGAGTCCGGCTGCCTGCGTTCCTTTCGGAGCTGTCAGACTCGGTCCTGACACATCTTTTATCGGCGGTGCATACTTAGTTAAAACCAACACTTCAGGTTACTACTACGAAAATGCACATCTCAGAGGATTCAGTCATTCACGCCTTTCCGGAACAGGTGCTGAAGATTATCAGATTTTCCGTATTACTCCTGTCATAGGCGGTAATGAAGTCAATGTCATCCCGTACTCTCACAAAAATGAAGTCGCCGCACCGGGATACTACGCAGTTCACCTTCAGACACTTGACTGTCTGGTTGAGCTTACCGCTGACAATCATACAGGTGTGCACAGATACACTTTCAGCAACTCCAACGATGCACGTCTTTACCTTGACGTCACAAGTACGGTAGAAAAATACAGCGCAGACAGCGGATTTGCTGAATATGATGCCACCACAGGTCTTATCACAGGTGGTAGTGTCATCTATGCTGCTTTTTCTGACAGATACGAAGGATTACCCGTATATTTCGCTGCAAAAGCAGACAAAGAAATCAAATCCTGCGAAATCACAGGCGATCCCACAGACCTCGGTGTCGATATCAACTTCGGCAATATACAGGACAGCAGCGTTGAGCTCAAACTTGCAATCAGTTTTGTCAGCGTTGAAAACGCAAAGCTCAACCTTGAAACAGAAACTGACGGTCTCGACTTTGATGGTGTGAGAAATAAAGCTGTCGAAAACTGGGAGACAAACCTTTCAGAAATCAAGATCAGCAGTTCAGACGAAGAAATCAAAACAGTTTTCTACACTGCTCTGTATCATAGTATGATAATGCCGACGGATTTCACCGACGTAAACGGTGAGTATCTCGGTTTTGACAAAGAAGTTCATATCGCAGACGGCTATACATACAGAACTGATATGTCACTCTGGGATACCTGCCGCAACACGCATTCTCTCTATACTCTCATCGAGCCTGAAGTTCAGAATGACTGTCTTAACAGTCTCGTCGATATGGCAAAGACCGGTGGAGTCATTCCACGATGGCCAATGGGTGCAGGTTACGCCTCTTCAATGCACGGTGATCCGACAAATATTATGATCACAGAGAGCTATCTCAAGGGATACCGTAATTTTGATGTAGAAACTCTTTATGAGTGCATGAAAAACACATCAGAAAATAGCGTTAATCGTTCAGGCAGAAACTTTATAAAAGAATACAACGAGTATGGTTACATTCCCGATGACCTTGCAAATGGCGAAGAGTCTGTAAGCTTTACTCTCGAATATGCTTGGGAAGACAATGCAATAGCTGTTCTTGCAGAACAGCTTGGAAAAACAGAAGACGCTCAGAGATACGCTGAAAAAGCAATGTACTATAAAAACGTATTCAACCCTGAAACAAAATACTTCCAGGCAAGAAACTCTGACGGATCTTTCGTATGGAATTTCAGTCCTTATATCACATCTTTCTATGACGCAATTATGATCAAAAAATTTGCCGCCTGCTACAGCGAAGGCAGTGCAAGACAATGGCGTTGGAGTGTTATCCATGACATCGACGGTATGATCGAGCTTTTCGGTTCAGAGGAATATTTCGTCGCAGAACTTAACAAATTTATGAAGGATGCTTCTATTTCACGTGCGGCGATTGATCCCGGTCACGGTTTCTGGATAGGCAATCAGCACGATATACACACACCGTATCTTTTCGCAAACGCAGGCAGACCTGACCTTACTCAGAAATGGGTTCGCTGGACACTTGACAACCGTTTCAGCGACGATGTCAACGGTCTTGACGGTAATGATGACGGTGGCACACTCAGCTCATGGTACGTCTTCTCCGCAATGGGATTTTATCCGCTTGCAGGCTCAGACAAATATTGGCTCGGTTCACCTAACCTTGACAGTGCAGAAATCACACTTGCCAACGGAAAAACCCTGAAAGTAACTGCTCTTAATCAGGGCAAGAAAAATGTTTACGTTGAGTCTGTCACACTTAACGGTGTCGAGCTTGACGGATGCTATATCACACACGAACAGATTATGGGCGGTGGTGAACTTGTATTCACAATGAGCAAAAAGCCCAATTAAGGATGTGCTATCATGATCGAATATATCAAGGCAATTCTTTGCGTAATCGAAATACTTTTTCTTTCAATGGGTGTTATCCCCGTTGACAAAAACGTTGACTATGGCGGAGGAGATTACACTCCTCCCACAGTCATTGACGAAATGGTAATAGTCAATGACTGTGCCTCTGACTACTGCATCGTTACATCTGAATCCCCTGACGAATGCATCGTAACAGCAGCAAGTGAGTTGCAGACATACATAGAAAAAATCAGCGGTGCTCAGCTGAACATCGTTACTGAAAGTAATCTCCCTGTTTCCGCCAAAGCAATCCTTGTGGGCGAAACGGAGCTTGAAAAAAAGATAATCGCAATCGATCGCACTTCAATTAAAGCTGACGGTTTCAGGCTCTATTCGGACGGAGATTATTTCATCATCGCAGGTGCAGACAGCAGAGGAACTCTCTACGGTGTATACACTTTTCTTGAAGAGTATCTTGGTGTACGTTGGTTCACTCCTACTCTTGAGGTTGTGCCTGAAAACGAGGACATTGTAATCGATGCCAATATCGACAGAACTGTTGAACCTTCATTTTCTGTCAGAAGAAACGACTGTGCAGGTACAAACGATGCTCACAGAGCAAGAACTAAAATGAATGTATCCTTCTGGCAACCTGCCACGGCTCACGGCGGTGCTCTGACATACGTCGTATGGGATGCTTCTCTTCCCTCTCTCGTTCCCGATTCACTCTTTAATGAACATCCTGAATACTTTGCTCTTCTTGAAGACGGTACACGCTCGACGGATCACGTATGCCTTTCACATCCTGATGTGCTTGACGTCACAATCAAAAGCGTCAGAGCTGCCATAGAATCAAATACTACAGGAGCAAAATACGTTCACATTGGTCAGAAAGATAATCAGAATTACTGTCGTTGTGAAAACTGCGAGGCACTTTATGAAAAATACGGCAGTGTCTGCGCTCCGACTCTTATCTTCACAAACAATCTTGCAGATGCACTTGACGAAGACTATCCTGATTTTATGTTTACCTTCTATGCTTACCTTGAGACAGCAAAACCACCACAGGATTTAAGCCTCAAGTGTAACAAAAATGTCGCTCCCGTCCTCTGCGGACTTCACTCAGCCTGTCGCAGTCATCCGCTGACAGAGTGCGGACACGAAGACGTGCAGGAGGAAACTTTGCTCACAGCTTACGGTGAACACGAACCAAGAATAGCTGAAGATTTTCTTAACTGGACAAAGGTCGCAGAAACTACATACATCTATGACTATACAATCAACTTCCTGAACGTAGCACAGTTTTTCTCAAACTTCGGCACAATGCAGTCGACTATGCAGTATATGCATGACATCGGTATCACAGGTTACATTTACAACTGCGGTGACGGTCACTACGCGGCATTCAATGAATTGAGAAACTACCTTCTCACAAAACTTCAATGGGATGTGAACTGTGACGTTGAGTATCATATGATGGACTTTATCAACGCATATTACGGTAAAGATGCTGCACCCTATATCAAGGAAATTCTTGACATCCAGACTGCACAGATTGCCGCAACAGCTCACGCTTTCGACTTCGACTGGCACTATCAGTCAGGATACTATCCGATTCATACTATCTCAAAACTCGACCGTCTGTGGAAAAAGGCACTTAATGCAGACATCACTGACGAACAGCGTTTCAACGTAGAAGTAGCAAATCTCAGCTGGGAGTATTTCAAAGCCAACCAGTTCCTCGGTGAGTACTTCTTCCTCAACCCATTCAGACTAAAAGCAAACGAAGAACTCTACGATGCATTCAAGTCACACAACATCCACAGAGTTTCATCTTTCGGACTGATACCCGAAAACAAAGAGGACGTCGACTTTATGCTCCGCCCGTTTAACTGGGGATAACAAGCATAATCAGGCAAAATAAAAACCATCGGCTATAACCGATGGTTTTTTGTTCTTTATTACTTACAGATTTCTTCGAGGTGTTCTGCCATTTCGCCGACTGTTTTGTGATTAACAAAATCAATAGCCTTCAGCTCAACACCAAACTCATTTTTTATATCGCCCACAAGACACATCGTGTCAAACGAACTTAATCCGAGATCAAGCTTAAAACTGTCTTCACTCTTGATTTCGTCAACTTCAACGTAGTTTTCAAGGATTTCAACAAGTGATTCGAACTTTGACATTCCGTTTTACCGTTCCTTTCTGCATCTTTAAGTGCGATTGTTTCAAGTATTTCTCCTACTGTTATATCAGGATTTTCTGCACCGATCAGGAGAGTACGCTTAATTTTTTCAAATAATATCTTAAGATCGTAAGTTGCCTCAGGCTCAGTTCTGTACTCAAAGATAAAGTCAAGACCTGCACCGATAGATCTGTGCTTGACTGTTACGTAAAGAGGAATCATAGTCGCTCCGTTATTGTACCAGATGCTCTTTACACTCTTTTCCATCTCTTCGCTGATAGAGGCCACTTTCATATACGGCTGGTATGAAAGACAGAAGCTGTCATATGTTGAGTCAAATTTAGCCTCTTTGGGCATGGACTTATGTCTTTCTTTAAGTGTTTCAAGGAAACTGAGACTTGAATGGCGATACATTTCATTCTGCACTTCTGAAATTTTGTTTACTGCCTGAGTAAAAGTTTCATCAGGAGTGACGATACTTCTCATCGGCATAAAGTTAATTCTCAGACCGCCTGATTTCTTTTCAGCGATCGTGCCGCGTCGGTTTATAATCATCTTGAAAGAAACGTCTTCCTGATTATCGTTAAAGCAGGAGAGTGCTGTTCTTACACCCATTGAAATCACAGAGTTGATTGAAAGATTGTTCTCCTCGCAGAGCTTCATAATCTTTGCACTGTCTCTGTCAGTCATACTGAACTTCATTGCATAAGCGTCAGGTGTACCTGAATGGATATCAGCATAACGCTTATCAAACTGCTTCTTCTGCTGTTCCTTAAGGCGATTTTCAAGCATATAGTCAGTAAAGATCGGCTCCTTGGTCTTTGCAAGTGAGTCAAACCAATACTGCTTGTCTTCCTCGTACTGCTCTGTAGTCTCATACTCGAGTTCCTTTTCAAGCACGGGAATGTACGGACGCATCGGCTTCGGATAAGCTGTTCCGTTTACTTTGCTGTTATATATTTCAAATATATCGTTTATAAACACCTTAACTGAATAAGCATCCATCGCAAGGTGCTGAATTCTCATAAAAAGACCGTGGTAGCCTTTTGCGAACTTTATGATTGCGATTCTGTGAAGCTCACAGTTAAACATCGGGATATTCTGTCTTGAAAAAGAAGTAAGCTTTTCTTCAGCTTCTTCAACGGTCATCTCAGTATAGTCCCAGTTTTCAACTTTCAATTCGCTTTTTGGTGTGACATACTGTAAAACCTGAAGTTTTTTGCCTTTTACAAAACGAAGACGCATAGTATCGCAGCGTTCGATCGCCTCGTAAATAGAGTCTTTCATAATCTCTCTGTCAAAGTCGCCCTTCCAGTAATATCCGCAACCGATGTTGTTTACCGGATATCCTGAACCGTACTTGAGTGACATAAGATACATCATCTGCTGGGAACTTGATATAGGATATGCTTTGACTTTCTTGCCATCAGGCAATGTTGCAACTATCATTTCCGTGCATCCTCCTCAAAGTTGAATTGAGCTCTTTTAATTTTGCCGGTTGATGTTCTTGGGAACGGAGTTTCCCTTCTTCTGAATGTGTGAATCTGTCTGTCTGTTTTGAGTGATGAGTTCACTCTGTCTACGATTTCACCAAGCTGTGCCGTAATCTCTTCCTCAGACATACCCTGTGTCAGCATATCATCGGTATAAATCTCAGCAACAATACTGTCTTTTTCTGCAAAGACAATGATTTCTTTTATGATTCCGTCGTCAACAAACTTATTTTCAATCTCTTCGGGAGAAACATTTTCACCGTTTGAGAGAATTATAAGGTTTTTCTTTCTTCCGACGAGGTATATGTGACCGTTTTCAATATATCCGAGATCACCTGTATGAAGGTAACCGTCTTCCGTAAACGCTTCTGCGGTTCTTTCGGGCTTCTTATAATAGCCGAGCATAACAGAGGGACCCTTGACCTGAATCTCACCGTCAACTACTCTTACATCGTCTACACCGTGAAGAACACCGTTTGAATATTTATTATCCTCTGAGAAATCAGATGTTGTGATTCGAGGGCTGCACTCACTCATACCGTAACCCTGACGTGCACCGATTCCGTACTTTTCAAATTCGTCAATCAGTGCTGCACTCAAAAAGGCACTACCTGCAATAATTCTTGTGAATTTTTTACCCACAACAAGGTCAGCAACCTCACGCTTTGAAAGCTCAGGATGCTTTCTCTCTGCAATCTTAATTTTCGTAAGAACAGACTTGCAGATAAGTGGCACCATTCTTGCTGTTGTCGGCTCAAATGCAAGCAAATTTTTATAAAGGCTGACAAGTGCACCGTTAAGGCAGACTGTTGCTCCGTCATAAAGCAGCTTCAGAACATCACACGCATAACAAAAAACATGGTGCATCGGAAGAATAGAAAGGCTTACCTCTCCTTCTCGTGACTTATACGTATCGTAACAGGAATTAGACACAAGATTGCTGTTTGAAAGCATAACACCTTTACGCTCACCTGTCGTGCCTGAAGTATAGATTATAAGTGCACAGTCCTGAGGATTGATCTCAACGTCAGACAAAGAAGCGTATTCTGATTCTGAAGAATATTTTTTAAATATCTTTTCAAACCAACGCCAGTCGCCCAGAGAAACTATCTGACGCAAACGCTTATATCTTCTGCCGATTTCATCTGCTTTTTTCGAAAACTCTTCCTCACAGAAAAGCATTTCAATATCAGCGTCCTCAAACAGCTGACAAGCCTCTTCAACCGAGATATTCGGATCGAACGGAACTACTACATTACCGCTGCAGATCATACCCGTCAGACAAGCGATGTATTCATAACTTGTTTTACCGATAAATGCGATATGCATTTTTTTCTTTTCGATAGTTTTTATATATCTGCTGACAGCAAGACAGTCCTCACTGAATTCAATGAAACTTTTTTTGCAAATTTCAAACTCTCTGAAAAATCTGCAGAAATCCTTCTCATTATATTCTTTTGCTGCAAAAAGAACGAGGTCTTTTACTGTCGAAATCCCTTTTTTCAATCCGTCACTTCCTTCAGAAATTGTTGAATAATATACACTCGAATTCAGATATGTTTTGTTGAATTTGAAAAATTATCGCAAAAATACCTATTCTAAATTATTTTATTACTATTTGTTATTTTTGTCAAGAAAAAAGTCTTACAATGACCTTTCATCGTAAGACTTTTGGAGTTGATTATTCAGTATCTTCTGTATATTTTTCTGCCTGCAGACGGAACATATACGCATATTTTCCGTCCTTCTCCATCAGCTCATCGTGACTTCCGCTTTCGACCACTCTGCCGTTTTCAAGCATAAGAATACGGTCTGCATGACGGGTCGTTGAAAGTCTGTGCGAGATAAAGATAACGGTTCTGTCGGTACAGGTTTCGCTGATAGCCTTATTCAGCTCGTACTCTGAAACAGGATCAAGATTAGCTGAAGGTTCGTCAAGAATTATGTACGGACATTCCTTGTAAAATGCTCTGGCGATAGCGATTTTCTGCTGTTCTCCCCCTGAGAGCATCAGTCCGTCATCGTCGAATTCCCTTAGAAGAATAGTTTCTGTCCCGTCAGGTAATTCTTTTGAAAATCCGGCTTTTCTGAGTGCTTCCATTACCCTTTCGGCATCATAATCCTTTTCGAGAGCGACATTTTCACCTACTGTCGCACCAAAAATCTGAAAATCCTGAAACACCGCCGAAAATCTCGCTCTGTGCGAATCGACCGTCACATCACGGATATCCGTGCCTCCGATTTCGACAGAGCCGTCACTGACATCGTAAAGACGCAGAAGAAGATTGGTAAGCGTCGTCTTTCCTGCTCCGTTATAGCCGACGAGTGCGATCTTTTCACACGGCTCTATTCTGAATGAAATATCTGAAAGTGCATCCTCTTCCTTGCCCTGATAGCGGAAAGAAAGATTTTTAACCTCAATAGTTTCGGGAGCTCCGCACTCAGCGATACCGTTACCGTCGGGCACTTTAGTTTCCTCAGCCATAAATATTCTGTACTTTTCAATCATACCTGCTCTTTCGGTAAAGTTCCTTACACCGTAAACCGTCAGGAAAAGTATTCCGCTGCCTATCTGAACAGCTCCATTGAAGGTTGCGACAAAATCACCTGCCGACATTTCACCCGTAACAAGTGTCTGATAGCCGATATACAAGGTCAGAAGCAACATAAAACCGATAACCTGAATTACGGACTCCTGAACGAAAAATATAGAGTCAATTTTCTTGACGTACTTATTCTGAGTTTTAACTATATCATCCGCACTTTCTTTAAATCTTTTATCAAGCAGAGGATAAAGACCGCCGGTACGGATTTCACCTGCATAGTCTCTGAGGTAGAAAAGCCTTGCGAAATAGTCTCCTTTACGGTGTTTTTCCGTTACAGCCTTTCTTCGCTTCATCATAAGACTTCCCGTATATCTGCCTACAGGGATGAAAAATACCACCGATAAAAGTACAATCAGAAGGCATATCGGATCTATCGTAAGCATAACAGCACTTATCGCAATAAATGAAATGATTTCACCGATATAGTGCTTCACATTTGTAAGCATATACTTGATATTATCTGACGACATTTCTACAGCAAGGATGAAGTCGCTGTAGTAACCGGGATCATCGTACTTTTCCATATCAAGCTTCGCAGCTTTTTTGTAAAGCATAGACTGAATTCCGAGGTCGAGTTTCTCCCTTTCCCTGTGTGCAAAAAGCTCGAAGAAAAGAGAATTTGCAATTTCACTGAAAACAAGGATAAGAAGGATTACAGCGATACCGATGATTACATTCCTCGTTTCGCCGCCGTTTGTCACTTCATCGATGATATATTTAAGACCGATAACAGATATCAGTCTGCCGGGAAGTGAACGTAAAAGTTGCTGAGCGATTTCCCCTATAACCAACCACGGAGATACCTTAAACATTATTTTCAGCATAAAGAAAATATTAGATATAGTGCCGTGTTTGCCGGGATCTTTTTTCTTCATATCTCGTTCACACTCCCTTCCGTCTGCTTATAGCTTGAAGCCTGAAGCGTAAACATTTCAGAGTAAATTCCCTGCAAAGACATAAGCTCATCGTGTGTTCCTTTTTCTGCGACCGTGCCTTCGTTGAAAACATAGATCTTATCTGAAAGCACCGCACTCGAAAGTCTGTGTGAGATGTAAACAACAGTTTTATCCACAGTCGCTGCGATAAGACTTTCATACATTTTGTACTCTGCAATCGGGTCGAGTGCAGACGAGGGTTCATCAAGGATAGCCAGATCAAAATCCCTTGCGAACATTCTTGCAGCCGCAACCTTCTGCTGTTCACCACCTGAAAGTCCTGTTCCTTTTTCGTCAAACTCGCGCGTCAGGACAGTTTCCTCTTTCTGCGGCAGATGTTCGATACAATCATATGCACCGCTGTTTCTGAGTGACTGGACTATCGTTTCCCTGTCCTCATCGCTCTCAACCTCGTGACATATTACATTTTCTCCTACGCTGAGTGCAAACACCTTGTAATCCTGAAAAACAGTCGCAAGACGGTCACGCACAGACTTTATACTATACTCTCTGATGTCAACACCGTTATAAAGGATAACACCCTCATCAGGATCATAAAAGCGAAGTAAAAGCTTTACAAAGGTCGTTTTTCCTGCACCGTTCTGACCGACTACAGCAACAGTTTCTCCTTTGTCAATCTTCAGGTTAACATTTCTGAGTGAAGGCTTTTTTGCTGACGGGTAAGTGAATGAAACACCTGAAAACTCAAGGGTTTTGAGTTCCTCTGCCTCTTTCGTACCTCCCGTTACAACTGCTTCGTACTCGAAAAATTCGCGGAGATTGCCGAAATATTCTGCCTCCTTACGGATGGAACCTATCGACTCGCTGAGATCGTTGAAAACGTCTTTCAGATTGCTCATCGCTGTCATAATTACAGAGAAATCTGATATCGAAAGATTTCTCTTTATGGCAAAGCGATACGCCGCATAGATGTAGGTTATAACGACGGGAAGACTCGTTCCGAAGAGACCTGAAAGTACTTCCAGAACAGCCATTTTCTTACCGTATTTTTTGATTATCTCTCTGTTGCTCTCAACTGCATTCTTATACCTTTTGTGCATAGCTCCGAATATACCCGAAGTACGCATATCCTTGGCAAATTCACGAAGGAAAACAGTTCTTTTTACGTAAGCCTTTGAGCGTTTGTGTGGAGTCATCTCCTTGTCCTTTTTTACCTCAACCTTACCTTTCAAAGACTCAAAAATCACAACAAAAATCATCGAAAGCAGTATAAAAAGTATCCTTGCATCGATCGTGATGACATAAATGATAAGGAACACACCGGTAAGAGTGCCTGAAATCATCATCGCAAAATAATAGCTGAACTCACTGTAATGATTATCGCTGATTATCTCCGTTGCACGCTGATATTTGTCATAAAAATCGGGATTTTCAAAACACGCCATATCTACCTCTACGGCTTTTTTGAAAATTTTACGGTTGAGATTTTTGTAAAATACTTTCATTTGCTTTGAAAGAACATAATCAAAGAAGCAGTCAGTTCCCTTCGCAAGGATACCCGCAACAGCAAATATTGCGACAGCAAAAGCAAACTTTTTAAAACTTCCGCCTTCTTCAACGATGTCGAGCAGGACTTTAAGAAACATAATTTCCTGAACAAATCCCGTAAAAAACCAATATGCGATCATCGTAAGTACCTGAGAAATCATCAGAAACGGTGCACATTTTGTGATTATTCCAAATGCATAGAAAGTATTTTTCAAAGTTTCGAAATGTCTTTTTTTCTTCTTGTTTTTCTCCATTTTTTCCTCCTCTCCCGTAGTTCTTGTTTTCTCTTTTTCTGCCCTCAGGACACAAAAAACCCGGAAACAAACGTTTCCGGGTTCAACGAATCAATATGCCTGTTAAGCAGAAACAGACACAACTACCGGATAGCCGTTTTTCTTTACTGTAAATCTTGTCATTATGTCCGTCTCCTTTCTTAAAAATTCTGCATTTTCAATGCTTTTATAAGTTAACACATAAGGAAAAATTTGTCAACATATTATTGATTTATTTTTGTTTTCGGCAAATTACAACCGCTTTCTCAAAAAATAAGCTTTTGCATAGAATGTATTGTGGGAAGATATTTCTTCTCTGCAAAAATTTACAAAATTTTTATATATTTGTTTATATATATAACCATAAAAAGATTGAAAGTAGATGAGTTTTGATGTATAATAAAAAAGTTAATAATGGCTTATTGTTGCTTGGAGGAATATACAATGGAAGCTTATCTTGATAACAGCGCTACGACACCACTTTGCAAAGAGGCTGTCGAAAAAGTCAATTTTGCAATGACGTCCTGCTGGGGCAACCCGTCATCCCTTCACGCAAACGGAATCGCCGCTTCTGAGCTTTTAGAAGAATCAAGAGGAATTATCGCAGGCAAGCTGTCCTGCGATCCCAATGAGATCATCTTCACTTCAGGCGGTACTGAAAGCAACAATATCGCTGTCCTCGGTGCTGCGAATGCACTCAAACGCAGAGGCAGCAGAATCATCACGACATCTGTAGAGCATCCGAGTGTTGATGAACCCTTCAAGTACCTTGAAAGTCAGGGGTTCGATGTCATCAGACTGCGTGTCAACGAAAACGGTCTCATCGACGAACGTCAGCTTTATGCCGCAACAAATCCGTCGGTGGTCCTGATCAGCATTATGTACGTCAACAATGAAGTCGGTACCATTCAGCCTGTCGAGTTTGCTAAACGTGCCGCAATTCACGCAGGTGCAAATGCACTTATTCATTGCGATGCAGTTCAGGCTTTCGGTAAGGTGCAGTTAAAGCCTTACAATATGGGAGTAGACCTTATGTCAATCAGCTCTCATAAAATCCACGGTCCGAAAGGAGCAGGTGCTCTCTTCGTAAAGAAAGGTACACGTCTCGCCCCTCATTCTCTCGGCGGACTTCAGGAGAGCAAATTCCGTCCCGGTACAGAACCGCTTCCTAATATCGCAGGTTTTGCAGCCGCAGCCAAAGCACTCCCCGACTACAACCGCAGTCTTGAACACGCTGCAGCGTTACGCGATTACTTTGTCAAAAACGTTTCCGCTATGGAAAACGTAGTTATAAATTCTCCTGCAAATGCATTACCGTATATCACAAACATCTCCGTTCTCGGAATTCCTTCTGAGGTAATGCTCAACTATCTCTCTGAGATGGGTATTTACGTTTCAAGCGGTTCTGCCTGTTCAAAGGGTCACAAGAGCCGTGTGCTCAGAGCTATGAATCTCAACGACGAAAGAATTAACTCTGCTCTGAGAGTCAGCATTTCACGTTTCACTACCAAAGAAGAGATAGACTACCTTCTTTACGGAATTACAAATGCACAGAAAACAATGAGAAAGATGAAATAATATATTGAGGTTTCGTTAAAAATGAAAGAAATTATCCTTTTAAAAAACGGTGAGCTTGCCCTCAAGGGTCTTAACCGCCACACATTTGAAAATCAGCTTGTTAAAAATATGAAGCACAGACTTCACGACCTCGGAAAAATCCGTTACGTTCAGTCACAGTCAACCATAATGGTCGAGCCTATAGACGAGAGAGTTGATCTCGACGAGGCTTTTCGCAGACTGAAAAAAATATTCGGTATCGCAGGATTGTCCCGCTGTGCGGCAGTTGAAAAAGATATGGAAGCCATACTTCCCGCCGCTTGTGAATACCTTCGTGATGAGCTTATGTTTGCAAAAACCTTCAAGGTCGAAGCAAAACGTTCAGATAAAAAATTCCCGTTCAACTCTCCGCAGATCTGTATGGAGCTTGGCGGTGTTATTCTCGAAAATTATCCTCACCTCAAGGTTGACGTGCATCATCCCGATCTCATAGTCAACGTTGAAGTCAGAGACAGTTACGCTTACATTCACGGCAATCAGCACAGGGGTGCGGGAGGTATGCCCGTCGGTTCTGCGGGACAGGCAGCAATCCTCATTTCGGGCGGTATTGACAGCCCCGTTGCTGCATGGATGATGGCAAAAAGAGGTCTGAGACTTTACGCAATTCATTTCGCATCACCTCCGTACACAAGTCAGAGAGCTGAAATGAAGGTTCACACTCTCCTTCGTCAGGTTTCAAAGTACAGCGGTGACATCCCTCTTTGTGTCGTACCATTTACACATATTCAGGAAGAGATCAAGGACAACTGTCCCGAAGATCTTTTCACGATCATTATGCGTCGCTTTATGATGCGATGTGCAGAGAGAATTGCAAAAGATCAGGGTTGCGGTGCTCTCATTACAGGTGAAAGTGTCGGTCAGGTTGCAAGTCAGACAATGCAGGCAATCGCCTGTACCGAAGCTGTCGTAGAGGAGCTCCCCCTTTTCCGTCCTCTTATAGGAATGGACAAGGACGAAGTAATTGAAATTTCAAGAAAAATTGACACTTTCGAAACATCTATCCTTCCTTACGAAGACTGCTGTACAGTCTTCACCCCGAAGCACCCACGTACCCGTCCTCAGCTGCACGTCGTTGAGGAGGCTGAGAGTGCACTTGACGTCGAAGCACTCATCGAAGAAGCTTTGAATAATCTTAAATTTATCAATATTTCAGGTGAATAATTTTGAAAACTTGTGAAATCATCAGCGTCGGAACTGAACTTCTTCTTGGCGACATTCTGAATACAGATGCACAGTTTCTCTCGCAGGAACTTGCAAAGCTCGGCCTTGCTGTTTTGCACCAGAGCACCGTCGGAGATAATCACGACAGACTTTATGAGCTTATCGGACAGGCAGCACAAAGAAGCGACATAATCATCCTCTCAGGTGGTCTCGGACCGACTCCTGACGACATCACCAAGGAAGTGGCCTGTGAATTTTTCGGAAAAGAACTTGTCCTTCACGAAGAAAGTCTTTGCAGGATGTCTTCATACTTCACAGCCAAAGGTCTTGTAATGCCTGAGACAAACAAAAAACAGGCTATGCTTCCTGCTGACTGTGTGGTTTTCGAAAATAACAACGGTACTGCACCGGGACTGGCTATGGAAAAGGACGGTACACACATTCTCCTTCTCCCCGGTCCTCCGAGAGAGCTCAAGCCGATGTTTTACGAAAGTGCTGTGCCGTATCTTAAAAAGTTTTCGGACAAAGTTATAATCTCGCACAACATCCGTACTTTCGGTATCGGTGAGTCAGCTATGTCCGAGATCGTTGCAGACCTGCTTGACTCTGCTAATCCGACAGTCGCTCCCTATGCAAAGGAAGGAGAAGCTCTTCTGAGAGTTACGGCCATGGCAGACAATAACGACGAAGCAGAGAGTCTCTGCAAACCTATGATCGATGAAATCAGATCAAGACTTTCTGATTACATCTACGGAATCGACTGCAACTCAATCGAAGAAGCAGTTGTCCCTATGCTCATAGAAAACAATCTTAAACTTGCGACAGCCGAGTCCTGCACGGGCGGTCTCGTAGGTAAAAGAATCACAAATATTTCAGGAGCATCCAAAGTTTATGAATGCGGAATAATTGCATATGCAAACGAAATCAAGCACCGTGTGCTCGGTGTAAGCGAGGATGCCCTTAAGCAATACGGTGCAGTAAGTGCCGAAGTCGCAAAGCAGATGGCAAAAGGTGCACTTGAAGTAAGCGGTGCAGATATCGCAGTTTCAGTTACAGGCATCGCAGGTCCTCTGAGCGATGGCACGTCAAAGCCCGTCGGGCTCAGTTATATAGCTCTCGCAGACAAAAATAACGTCTGGGTCAAAGAGCTTAATACAGGCCATACTAACCGCGATTACAACCGATTTGTAAACTCATCAAATGCACTTAATATGGTCAGAATGTATATAGAAAAAACTTTGTAAGAGGTGAAAAGCATGGAAGATATGAACAACAACTTAAGTACTGAACTCAACAATGATATTCAGACTGCAGATCTTCAGACTGATGCCGGTGAAAACACCGCAAAAAAATCAAATATAATTTTTGGCGTGATCTGTGCGGTTTTGTGTATCGCTATCTGTCTGACATCTTTACTTTCTGTTTTCAACGTAACAGGATTTCTGAAATCTACACCGACGCCTGAAACCTCTGTTACAGATCAGACAGAAAACCAGAGTTCAAATATTTATACTCAGATGTTTCCGCGATATGCCGCCACAAAGTATCCTGCAAATATGGCTCCGTCATTCAATAAGCTCTATGCTGCAAACAATGACGTAGTCGGCTGGCTCTATATCCCCGGCACAAACGTGAACACACCCGTAGTGCAGACCAAAGATAACAAAAAGTATCTTCGCAAAAACTTCTACGGTTCAAACACAAACTACGGAACTACCTACGCTGATTACAGATGTAACAAAGGTGTGACACTCAGCACAAACACCGTTCTTTTCGGTCATAATATGCCTTCAGGCACTCATTTCTATGATGTACACCGTTACGAGAATATCGAGTGGTACAAGACTCATCCTACTATCGAATATAATACTCTTTACGGTTCATATACTTTCCTCGTTTCTAATGTTTTCTACTCAACAGGAACAAAAAAATATGACGGTGGATATTTCTTCAATTACATCTATCCGAACATCGGACAGTCAAGTATGAACGGTTACATCGAACAGATCACTCAGCGTTCAATTTACAAGACAGGCATCGACGTAAGACCTACTGATAAGGTCATCACACTTTCCACCTGCACACATTCGCTTGATGGTGCTTGCGGAATGGATATCGACGGCAGACTTGTAGTAGTCGGTCGACTTCTTCGTCCGGGTGAGACGGCAGACATCGACACATCAAAGGCAAAGGACAACCCTGACTACCGTCGTCCTCAGATATGGTATGACAAAAAAGGAAAGACTAATCCGTACGCAAAGTACGTTTCATGGCAGCCTTCAAATAAATAATCTTATTTAAAAATCTGATTGAAAGGATGATCATCTGTGGCTGAAAACAAAAAAATCAACCCCGATGAGATTGAGGTAATAGAAAACACAATTGCTGCAGAACTGACAAAAAATGATGACATAGTCGAATATATTCAGCCCAGCAGTCTTGAAATCCTCAAGGCTCGTTATGCCGCTGCTGAAGAAGATGAGTCTATCAGAAATGAAGGCTTTGAACTCGCAAAAAAAGGCGGACTTATCAAGAAAGCCCGTCCCGAAAGCACAGCTTTCGACTACTATTCCACAGCGATCTCACCCAAGGATGAAATCCGTACAGACGTAGACTCTCCCCTTTCACAGGTTTTTGATGTTACGAAAAGCGAATTTGACGCTGACACAGCCTCTTTCGGTGACATCAGCTTTGAATCCGTTGAAAAGCCCCAGAGTGTTCCTCGTACCGAAAGCTCTGAAGTCAAACCCGTTGAAGCTGATCCTGTCAGCAACCCTACCGTCAACAACCGCTATGGTTATGACACACATACGCGGGTGATTTATTACGATGAAAGTGCAGATGACGGAATAAAACGTAATAATGACGACGAACTTTCATCCGCTTTCTTAAACGATAACAATTCCAAAAGGAGGTTCGGATCTTGGGCAAGGAAAAAGAAGTAAATAATTCTGTAAAACGAAAAGAATATCAGTCAGTTGCAGTTAAAGATAGTGAACTGCAGATCACAAAAAAAGATGTGAAAAAATCAGTTGTAAACGTAACGCGCAAGATCATTCTCGGACTTTCTATCATTGTCTTTGTTTTCTGCGGAGTATATCTCTTTAACCGACTCATCGTCGACAGACCTCCTGACGAAGGGGATACTCCTACCGTCGACCACGCTAACACGCAGACCGCTGTCGACCCGAGCTCAGGAGAGGTCATTCAGGACAAATACAGCGCTCTTCTGAAAATGAACGAAGATTTCGTCGGCAAACTCATAATCGACGCTACAGGTGAGTCAGGTATAAACGTAGTCCAGACGGATAACAACTACACCTACCTCAACACAGGATTTAAAGGAGAAACTACACGCTACGGTACACTTTTCGTAGACTACCGTAACGATGTCAGAGCACTTGACACCAATACAATAATCTATGGTCATAATATGCGTGATGGCTCACAACTCGGAACTCTGAGTCTTTATGCTGACATTGAAAACTACAAAGACTTCCCAATCATAAAATTTGACACAATATACAGAAATACTGAATGGAAAGTTTTCGCCGCATTCATTTCAAACGGTGACAAGGCTCAGGATAACGGATATGAGTTTCCGTACATTACGCCTAATTTCCCTTCAGATGAGAAATTCCTCGAATTTATCGATGAAGTCAAGGCACGTTCTTACTACACTAACGAAGATGTTGACATAGTCCCCGGAGATAAAATCCTTACTATTTCAACCTGCGATACAGTTTTTGAGGATGCACGTTTTGTCGTTATGGCACGTTTAGTGCGTCAGGGTGAGTCTGCAGACGTAGACACATCAAAAGCTGTGAAAAACGATAACCAGCGTTTTCCTCAAGCGTGGTATGACGTCAAGGGTAAGAAAAACCCGTTTAAAAACGCTGATAAATTTACAATCAAATAAGGGGTACTACCAATGGATATAAAACTTTTTTCCCTTCACAAAGAGGAAAACGAACAGATTATTACAGGACAGAGACACATTCTGAAGTGTGTAAGAAGCTTTTTCACAGAGACAGAAAACTTTACGGTATTCACTTCTCAGAAGAGAATGCTACTCGCTGCAGCACAGAGTCTGCGTGCTGCAGACATCGTAATTATAGCTGTCCAGAATAATATGTACAATGCAACAAAAAGACTCCTCGCACAGGCTCTCGACTTCAAGATGATGAAAAACAATACTGTTTTCAACGTTTTGAATCCCTTGCTTGAAAAAGAAAAAATCACGCAGTCTGCTCTCACAGCAAATATCGCCTTCCCGCAAGGTGCAAAAATTCTGCCTACTGACGATATGCTTAACTGTGGTTTCGTGCTTTCTGCCGGAGCGCAGCACATTATCTTTCTTCCTATAGAGTCCCCCCGTGCAGACGAGGTAGTTTACGGTTCATTGTTCGACTTTTTAGCGTCGATATGCGAAAAGGATATCGCAGAAAAAGGACTGACGGCCCGACACCGTGCAATAATCAAAAGAACAGCCGACAAGCTTGATACAGATGCGGTAAAAGTATCATTCGCACCTTCCCGTGCCGCATCATTCATCGAAGGTATTTCTGCAGGTATATCTTCAAAGCATTGTTTCAGCTTCAACCCTGAAAATGAATATAACGAATCAGCTCCGGACAATCTTATCGATAAAGCAAGAAGGTTAAAAGATGATAAGTTTGCTTCTTTCGGAATTGTTTTTTCAGACATTATTTTTACCGATGAAGGTGAGCGGCAGATAAAAACAGCCATAGCTGATGAAACAGGCACTAACACCTACACATTTTTCGCACTTGGTGACGAATCTGACAACGATTTCATCGCAAACTGCGTCGACAAAACTATGCTTATTCTTTATAATCACGAGAAATTTACAGACAGCTCCGCCTCATCCGATGCGCTCACTAAAAGCGACAAAAGTCTTCACAAGCTTCTGTATTGCATCGCAGGCGGTGTCACAGGCATCTCTGCTCTGATAGGCATCGTTATCTCACTTTTAAATTAACAAAGAAAGGAACATAATAATGAAACGTATTTTATCTTCAGTTCTTGTTTTAATCCTCGCATTCTCATTCTGCATCTTCCCTCAGGCTAAAGTCAGAGGAGATGTCAACGGTGACAACAAAGCAAACTCTTCGGATGCTCTCGAGGTGCTTATGTACTCCGTTGGCAAGCTCAGCCACGTTGATCCGTCGGCAGACCTTAACGGTGACGGCAAGATAAACGCATCTGATGCTCTTACTATCCTTCAGATAAGCGTAGGCCTCGTCTCAGACTCAAAGTATCAGGCTGCTTTAGCACTTACTGCAAAGGTAAACAACAAGAGCTATGGTTCATCAGACGTCATTCCAGTCAAAGCAGGTGACACAGTTTCAGTAACTCTTTACCTTAAGACAAACTTCTACACAGGACCTACAAGTGCACAGATCTATTATAACAAAGACATTTTCTCAGGTGCACCCTCTGCTCAGTTCAATACAGAAAGCAGACTCTATCAGAGTGCAGGTAGGACATACTGTACATTCAAGGATTGGAACTCTCTTGCATCTCAGGTCAAGGAGACGTGCTGGCCTGATTACAGCGAAGCAAAACTCTCAGAATTCAAGAAAGATCACAGATTCCTCCGTATAACTATGACGCCTAATGTTTCCTACGCTGATGAAGCACCAAAAGACATCAACGAAAGCCTCGTTACAGTGCATTTTGTAGTAAACTCATCAGTAAGAAAGGGCACAACAGGACAGATTATCATCCCTATAGAGTCAAGAAGAACCAAGTCATATCTCAACGGTCACCTTATGTGTTCAGTACACGAATCAGCTGACATCACAAGCAATTCAAGTCCATACGTTGAAGATCTTTCCTACGACTGTTCAAGAGCTGTGCTTAACTTCAAGGTGTCTTAAACAACTTGACAATGTTAATTTTTTCTGTTTTAATAAAACAGATCAGAATAATAGGAGGTCATTCTTATGAAAACATTTAAAAAGGCTTTGTGTCTTGCCCTTAGTCTGATGCTCGTTATGCAGTTTGCAATCATCGGCGTTTCAGCACAGGGCACAGCAGACTACACGATCGTGAACCCTTATGCAGAAGTTATCTGGGAAGGCGACGGTGCGTGGGACGCTTACAAAGGCACAGTTCATTCACACACAACTTATAGTGATGCCGAGGATACTCTTCCCGTAATGGTTAAAGAGTATTACAATCAGGACTATGACTTCCTTGCAATCACAGATCACGGTATTACAGGTGTAGATTGGGACAAAGCTCCTGACACACAGCTTCTTTATACATATCAGTGGCTCATCGGCAACCCGTATGACCACCTCACAACTGAGGAATATGTAGCTATCCAGGACGGTTCATATCCCCTTTATGACGGCACAGTAAGAGGCGAAGGTCTTCTTCCCATCCTCGGTGGTAACGAATTCAACCACTTCTCACTTACAAAGAACCACGTTAACGGCTTCTTCCTTGAAGGTACAACAGGCAGCGGTTATGCCGGTGCTGAAAACGAGCGTGGTTTCGAGCAGGTTATCAAGTTCATCGAGGAAAACGGCGGTATTTCACACATCAACCATCCCGG
>JAZRNG010000071.1:0-2496 GCA_045648065.1 Acutalibacteraceae bacterium
CACCTGCTTTTGCAACGAGAGTTGTTTCACCCTTGTTTTCAACCTCGAAGTAGAAGAACGGATATTTACCCTTCTTTTGCTTACCTACGCTGACACCGTTTGCAAAAAGCTCAACCTCATCGCAGTTTGAGTAAACAGTTACCTTTGTTTTATCTTCAACTCGGTCAATGTAACGCTTTGAGCACAGGTGAATCATCGGCTTGTCTGAAAGCCATGCCTGATATGCATAGAAAGAGTCCTTCTTGTACTTTCTGTCAAAAGTCATAAGACCCTTGTGGTTCATACCGTTTTCGCCGCCCTCAGCACGTGCATCTGCAGCGAAGTCAAACATATTCCACACGTGAGTTGCCCAGAGATACGGTCTGTCAGCAATCTGCTTGATAAGCTCCTCGTGATAGTATGCCTGATACTCTTCTGTATAGTCGCCCTGAACAGGGTCTGAAGTGTGCCAGTCAAGAGCTTCACAACCGTATTCGCTCAGGCCGATCGGCTTCTTCGGATACTTCTTGTGGAATTCATCAAACCACGGGCCGTTCATTTCAGTTGAACCGCCGTACCAGCCGAAATAGTGATTATATGAAAGCACGTCACTGATGTGAACATATTCGGAATCGATTGAACACATTGTAACGGAAGCGATCGTAGTAAGACGTGTCTTGTCCATCTTGTGGCAGAGATCGTTAAGATCTTTATGATTTTTAATAAGGTGCGGGTCAGTTGCACCTGCGATTGTGATTTCATTTGAAAGACCCCAGACAACAATCGACGGATGGTTATAGTTCTGAGCGACAAGCTCTGTCATCTGTGAAACGGTGTTATCATAGCCGTTTGCCATATGCCTTGAAATATACGGAATTTCAGCCCAGATGACAAGACCTGACTCGTCACAGAGGTCATAGAAATCCTGTGAGTGCTGATAGTGAGCAAGACGGATTGTGTTTGCTCCCATTTCAAGGATATATCCGATATCTTCCTTGTGATGCTCGTAGAGAAGAGCGTTACCGATCTGCGGTCTGTCCTGATGACGTGAAACACCGCGTAACGGGTATTCTCTGCCGTTGAGGAAGAATCCCTTTTCGGGATCGATTTTAAATGTACGGCAGCCGAAGCGTGTTGAAATCTCGTCAACTTCCTTGCCGTCAACTATAAGAGTCGCCTTTGCAGTGTAAAGATACGGGTCTTTTACACCGTCCCAGAGATGAACGTTTTTGATTTCAAGCTCTGCATCGTTATCGTCTGTTTTTTCAGCAATAACTTCTCCGTCAGCTATGATTTCGTATTTAACTTTTGCACCTTTGCAGTCAAAGTATGTTTCGATCTCAACCTCTGCATCCTTACCCTTGATCTCAGGTGTCACCTTTATGCCGGGTGCTCCGTAATAATCGAGGTCGAAATGGTTTTTATTTACACCGACGATCTTGACATCACGGTAAATACCGCCATAGAAAGTAAAGTCAGCTGTCTGCGGATATACTCTGTCGTTAGCTGTGTTGTCTGCAACAACAACGAGAAGATTTTTTTCTTTGATATCTTCAACCTTTACACGGAATGTCGAATAACCGCCGTGATGCTCAGCGATTTTTTTGCCGTTGAAATAAATTTCAGCTGAGGAATTTACACCGTCAAACTGAAGATAATACACATCATTTCCGTCAAAGTCTGAGGCAGAAAGCTCTTTTGCAAAGTAACCTTTGCCTCTGTAATAATCGTTACCGCCGTCCTGACCGTCTTCGCCGTTCCAGGTGTACGGAAGGTCGAGTGCTTTCCATTCTGAAGGATATGCTGCCGGTACAGCTTTTGCATCAAGAGAGAATGCCCAGTTCTGATTGATTTTCGTTACAGTTCTCATAGTCTTCCTCCAAATTTTACACAAATTTTCACATTAATATAATAACCAATTATTTCAAAAAATGCAAGAAAAAAACTGTGTTACCTCTGAGAGATAACACAGTTTTCGTTTTTCATTATCAGTCGTTACCGAAGAATGCTTCGTGAACAGCTGCAACAGCCTTATCTGCATCTTTACGGTCGATAAGAACTGAGATCTTGATTTCACTTGTAGAGATCATCTGGATATTGATATCCTGATTGAAAAGAGCCTCAAACATTGTAGAAGCTGTGCCCGGATGAGTTTCCATACCTGCACCTACTACAGAAATCTTTGCAATACTGTCATCACGTACAACCTTTGCATCGCCGATGAACGGAAGCTTATTGATAGCTTCGATAGCCTCGTCAGCATGTGCTTCGCTTACTGTGAAAGCGATATCCTTTGTGCCGTCACGACCTACTGACTGGAGGATGATGTCAACGTTGATGTTCTTCGCTGCCATGCTTGAGAAAATTTTGAATGCCACACCGGGAACATCGTTGAGTCCGCTGATTGAAATTCTTGAAGCATCTGTATCTTTAGTTACGCCTCTTACTAACATTTTTTCCATTTTAGCTGTCTCCTTTACCATTGTGCCCGGAATCGGGTTAAGGCTTGAAATAACC
>JAZRNG010000072.1:0-18001 GCA_045648065.1 Acutalibacteraceae bacterium
GAAGAAGACGACGATTGGGACGACGAAGTATAATTGAAAGGGTGGTTTACAAATGGCAAACGAAGTTTTATTGACCAATAAAATCTTCCTCAATGCTGCTTTACCTCTCCTGAAGGTTATTGCAAATGACGTTCCGAGCCTCGCAAAAAAGTTTGAGAAGGTTCATTGTATTTATCAGGTAAGTGCTCTTGATCCCGCTTCTCCCAACGGCAAGTACGCTACACACTTCACAGTTAACAACGGTGAATGGAAAGTATGTGCTGATAAGGTTGCAACAAACGCTCACATCGAGCTTGAGTTCAAGAACATGGAGACAATGAATGCATTTTTCAAGGGTAAGATCGGCCCCTCTACTCTTCCTAAGATGAAGGGTGTCGTTAAAAAGCCCAAGGAGTTTGCAGCTTTCATGGCTGTACTTCTCAAAATGTCTTCTCTTCTCACAATTACTGAGGCTCCTGCAGATGAGGAAACTCAGAAGCTCGCTGTAAAGTGCTTCTTCTATCTTCTTTCATCAGGTATCAGCCAGCTTAATAAGCACGGACACGAAGGTGTACAGGACTGGGCAAAGAAGAGTCCCGACCGTGTTTATGCATGGGCAGTTGACGGTTATCCTGAAGTTTCCGCTTTCCTTCGTGTTAAGGCAGGCAAGACACGTTCAGGCCGTGGCACATACAAGAGAGCTATGCCGTTCTTCACAATGAGATTTGACTCACTTCCGAGTGCTTTGGGTATTCTTCTTTCAACAGACGATATGCTTGAATCCACAAAGAAGGGTAAGCTCATCATGGATGGTGCTCCTGAGTTCGGTGCACAGATCGGTGACTTTATGATGCAGGTCGGCGACTACGCTAAATAAGATAAAATAAACGGTATCGGGTTTCCGATACCGTTATTTTTTGATCCGTATTACTGACCTACTTTTGAACCGCAAGCTGTGCAGAATACTGCACCGTTCATCAGCTGTGCCCCACAGTTCACGCACCTCTTCACTTCATTAGTCTGATGATTCATCATAGGTGGCCGCTGATTGTATCCCTGTGGCGGAACAGCATTCTGAGCAGCCGGAGCTGACATAGCTACAGGAACTGCACGATCCATATAATTATAAATTTTATTGATATTTTCCGTATTTTTACCCCAGTCAACCAACTGAGTCGGCAAAGCGCACTCCGAAATAACATTCATATTCGTAACATTTTCCGCCATACGAGTGATCTGAATGGTTACAGTCTCTCCCCATGACGAAAGTGAAATACCATGTTTGAAACGGTAGGTCATCATATAGTCATCAAATGATGTCACAGTCAGTGCCGTTGCGGATATAAAGTTTTGTGATTTAACAATATTTGTAAGGATATGTGCCGGAACATTGTATGTCTTACCCTTGTATTGTTTTGCAGCCATATGCTTATCCCCTCTCTCTTAATTACGTCGATTATACCACAATTTCATCTCGCTATCAATAACCATATGTTCAAAAACTAACGATATAGTCAAGCTGAACTTCTTTTTTGACGACTTGACACGAGTCTTATAACATACTATAATGGAAACACCTAAACTGAAAGGACGATAAAAATGATTTGTTATAATTGCGGCAACAACCTTCGTGATGGAATAAAAGTCTGTAATGTCTGCGGTACGCCGGTGCAACCGCTTGTGGGTCAGCAGTCAAATATATCAGCTTCACAAAAAGCTCCTATCAAGAAGAAGAGAACGGGTCTTGTCCTCGGTATCATTATATTGGTTCTTTTTCTTCTGACTATAGTCGGCGGTATCATATTGGGTGTATCTTTCTTCTCCTCACTTTTTTCTGACAGTACAACTCCTGTTAATCGTGGTGTATATGAATACAATCAGTATGTCAACGATTCAATCGATCTGACGTTCACAAACGGGTATGGCTGGACATTCTATTCAGACGAAGAGCTTGCAAACATCGGAGAACATGACACTTACGTATACTCTTATTCTGACTTCGAACAGGCAATAAGAGAACAAGGTTTTGTTTACTTAATGGGTTCATCAAACAGTGAGGACACGATGCAGGCGCTCGTCTGTATCGAAGATGTGAGTATGAATCCGTATATTGATGTGTACGAGTATGTCAGCAATAACTTAGGTTCTGATTTTGAAATCACCAGTCAGAGTGAATACTATGTAGCAGGAAACACTTATTATGTCGTTGACTATAAACCAGCAAACATTTACTCTTCTTTGTATCAGAGATGTTATGTCCGGAAACAGGGCGATTATATGGTCGCAATTATGACAAGTGCAGTTTATGAATCTAGTCTTTCGGAAATTGAATATATGTTCTCATAAGCATACTAAAACTAATCCCTGCTGTTCAATACGAACAGCAGGGATTTTCTTATATACTGAGGACTGTTATACTTGCCGTTGCCAACAAGATACCGAGTATTGTCATCAACTGTGGCTTCTCCTTGAACAAAACGAAGGAATACACAGCCGACAAGATCAGCACACCACCGTTTTCAACTGTATATAAAACAGCTGCATTAACCATCGGGATAACCATAACAAGGATATTGATCGCAAGTGAAGCACTTATAAGACAGAGAATTAACGGAATGATTGCCTTTTTTGACAATTTAAATGCTTTTAATGTATCCTTCTTTTCTTTGAAGGCAAGCTGAATGAATGCGATCACACCCATAATACCGTATGTAATGATAATCATTTCATTCTTTTCGTTCACATCGTATTCTGACTGAACCTTCAGCAAGGTACCATAAACACCGTTACAAAGGAAAAGGATAGCGCAGAAAACATAATAGATCCACGGTGTGTCCTTGAGCTTTATCTCCTTGTAATTCATAAGCACAAACGAAACAAGCATAGCTCCTATCGCCACATACTGATACCAGCTCAGCGTATCACCAAGGAAAATGGTTGTGTAAAGCAACGGCATAAGAATTCCACCGAAAAGCAGCGAAACATTCATAAATGCATACGAACCCTTTGAGCTTGCTTTTATAAGTGAAGTATTATAGCCGAAAAGTGCAGCAGCATTTACTACACCAAAAATCAGCGTTAACGGCGACACATCAAATTTAAAGCCAATCCACGCCCACGTGAAAACAGCAATTACGATGCTTTCGATCACGCAAAAAACAGGTGAAGCATTTTCAGCCTTGCCGGGATATTTGTTTGTGTACATCGTGCAGAACAATGTTTGAAAGCTGTAAAGAACAACAATCAGTAAAATTAAAAGTGCTGAGGTCATAAGGGTTCTCCTTTTATATTAAAAATATTATCTATCCGGATGAATTTTATATCCGAAGATTTCACCGCGGTTCAAAACAGATTGTTTGATTTCTTTTGCCAACAACGCAGAGTCATATGCCAATCGGGCCGGAACCTCATCCCCGCTCCTTATATACGTTTGGTCTTTACTTTTTTTATCGGTAACATATACACTGCAATCATCTCTTTGCACCAAATGTAAAATATTAATGCATACATTTTCATTGTAGAATTGATATAAATTTAGCGGTCCACAGAAAAAGAACTTACCGTTTTTATCTGTTGCATTCTCTAATATTTCTTTTGAGAAATTGAAGTCATAATCATTAAGCAAAAAGCTAAATAACTTTTTTAGATTTTCTTCTGTTTTGTCATGTGTAGCATTGAATAAATCCGGGAACCATCGAAACATACAATCACCGTCTTCCTGAAACATATTATAACATAATAGTTTCAATAATAAAATGAAATATCCTTCGGATGTGAAATGATAATCTGTGGTCATTGTGAAATTTGATGCTTCGCATCAAGTGAAATGAAATACATCCCCTCATGCCCGCAGGCCTTTCACATTGCGTAGCAATATTTCACACGCGAAGCGTATTTCACAAATCCCGGAAGGGATTTATTTCGTTGCACCAACAAAAAAACGACTCCGAAGAGTCGCTTTTTTGTTGGTGCCGGTGACCGGGGTCGAACCGGTACGGTATCGCTACCACTGGATTTTGAGTCCAGCACGTCTGCCAATTCCATCACACCGGCACATAACGGGGTTTATTATAACCCAATATTAACTAAAAATCAAGTATTTTTTTCAATTTTGCAAAGAGTCATATATAACTTTTGCAATTTTCTCTGCCATCTCATCAAGATTCTCGTCAAAAGCAGCGTTATCCTCTTCTGAAGTAATAAATCCGACTTCAAGAAGGATGGACGGCATATTTGTATTTGCATTTATGTAGTAGTTGTTCGCTGTTTTGTCACGGTAGCCGTTTTTAACTCCCCTGTCAGCAATTTCCATCACACTACTCAGTTCACTTACAAGCGTTTTTGCTGTGGTTTTTTCATCATCTTTTTCTCTCTTAGATATCCACGCTTCTACGCCTGTCCCCGTCAGAGAACTGTTTCTGTGTATTGCGACAAACAGGTCACATCGCTTCTTATTTGCTTTTTTGCATCTGTCTCTCAGCGAAACAGCTTCATCACTATCCCTTGTCAGTACAGTTTTCACGCCCAGTCTTTCAAGCTCTTCGCTGACCTTCAGTGTAAGTGTAAGATTATCATCTTTCTCATATCTCTGCCCGTCAACGGACACAGCACCCACATCATCACCGCCGTGACCTGCATCAAGGCAGACGATGATCTCATTATCGTAATGCTCATCGACCACGTCAGACAACAGCTTGACCGCAACAAGGAAACTTATAAAAACAAGCACAACCGCCACAATGACAGCGTAATCGGTCTTTTTCAGACGTCTAAAATCAGGTTTAAAATCAATTTTCAATTTCACGCCTCTTTTCAACTGCATGTTTGTGTTTCAATTATACCATACAAGTATAAATTACGCAAACAAGATTGACTTTAGAATATAATTGAGTTAAAATATTTCCAATATAAAGGGAGGTTTTTACTATGTACAACACAGAATTCAAGCCCTGTCTTCGCGTTATGGTTGTCAGTGATATTCACATCAAAGACGAACATTCTGCGGAGAGAGAGCGTTTTGAAAAAGCTATCCACGATGCATACGCTATCGCGAAGAGCAATAAATACTATCAGAAACTTGACGTAATCGGTATGGTCGGTGACTTTGCTGATGGTGGCACGCCCACTCAGTTCAAGGCAGCAAGAGATATCGTTGATGCTAATGTTGACCTGAATGAAACAAAGGTTATCGCTTCAATTGCAAGTCACGAGTTTATGCACGACGGTGTCGAAGCAGGTTATAAAAATTTCCGTGAGATTTTCGGTGGCGAGCCTGATACTCACGAAGTTGTGAACGGTTTTCATTTTGTTTCCATCACTCCGTCAAAGGGTTGTAACTACTACGATGACAAAAAGGAATGGATGGCACAGGAGCTTAAAAAGGCAGCTGCAGACGACAGAAAGAAGCCTATCTTCGTTTTCCAGCATCCGCATAATACAGGAACAGTTTACGGAAGCACACTTTGGGGCGAGGATGACCTTATTCCTGTATATATGCACTATCCGCAGATCCTTCACTTTTCAGGACACTCACATGCTCCGATCAACGATCCGCGTTCAATCCATCAGCAGCACTTCACTTCATTCGGCACAGGTACACTCAGCTACTTTGAGCTTGACGAGTTTGACAAGATCTACAGCACCATCCCCGCAAACAAAGACAAGGCTGCTCAGATGCTTATAGTAGAGGTCGACAAAGATAACCATGTACGTGTTTATCCGTATGACGTACTCACGGGTAATTTTTTCCCGTATGTATGGGAAATTGACACACCGTCCGATCCGTCTACATTCAAATACACCGGTGAAAGATATAAGACAACTGCTGCACCGAGCTTCAATGAAGGTGATGTTCCGATGATTTCCGACGTCACAGATTCATCATTCAGAGTAGACTTCAAGCAGGGCATCCCCGCTGAAGGTGACAAATACGTAAACAGCTACGATATCATCGTCAAAAACGCTGAAAATGAAATCATAAGACAGTACAGTATATGGTCTGAGTACTATTTTTATGATATGCCCGAAACACTCGGCATAGATGTCAAGGATCTCTGTCCCGACAGTGATTATACTGTTGAAGTCAGAGCAAACAGCTTCTGGCTGACATCTTCAAAAGAAAATATCAAAGCAAAAGTTCATACAAAATAATCACCGGTGGTGATATAATTGGCTAAAATCAAAGAGTTTTTAAAACGTAAGGATATAGAATTTTCTTTGAAACGTTACGGAATTGATGCTCTCGGTGCAATGGCACAAGGACTTTTCGCTTCGCTTCTCGTAGGAACTATCCTTTCAACTATCGGAAAACAGTTTTCAGTAGACTTTCTTGTAGAGGTCGGTAATTTTGCCTCCGTAGTAAAAGGAAGTGCCATGGCTATCGCTATAGGCTACGCACTTAAAGCGCCTCCGCTTGTTCTCTTCTCACTCGCTGCCGTCGGCTACTCGGCTGACACTCTCGGTGGTGCAGGAGGACCTCTCGCTGTGCTTTTCATGGCAATTATTGCTGCAGAAATCGGTAAAGCAGTAAGCAAAGAAACCAAGCTTGACATTCTTGTGACACCGGTTACAACCATAATCGTAGGCTGCGGACTGTCCATGCTTTGTGCAGGATATGTCGGAACAGCGGCAAGTGCCGTCGGAAATGCGATAATGTGGGCAACTGAGCTCCACCCGTTCCTTATGGGTATGATCGTATCCGCTATAGTAGGAATTGCGCTGACATTGCCAATCAGTAGTGCTGCAATCTGCGGTGCGCTTTCACTCACGGGTCTTGCAGGCGGTGCTGCAGTAGCAGGTTGCTGTGCTCAGATGGTCGGATTTGCAGTAATGAGTTTCAAAGAAAATAAATGGGGCGGTCTCGTTTCTCAAGGACTTGGCACAAGTATGCTTCAGATGGGCAACATCGTTAAAAACCCCCGTATCTGGATACCGCCTACCCTCGCCTCTATTATCACAGGACCGATTGCGACATGCGTATTCAAACTTCAGATGAACGGTACAGCAATTTCTCCAGGTATGGGTACCTGCGGTCTTGTGGGACAGATCGGTGTTTACACAGGTTGGGTAAACGATATAGCCGCAGGCACCAAAGAAGCCATAACAGCTTTTGACTGGATCGGCCTTATCTTAATCAGCTTTGTACTCCCTGCAATCCTTTCGGTCATTTTCTGCGAGATCCTTCGCAAAATCGGTTGGATTAAAGAAAACGATCTGAAGCTGGGACTTTGATACAATGTAAAGCAGAATAATAAAATAAAAAGTACTGACTTCGTTGTGCAAACGGGTCAGTATTTTTTATTGGGAATCAGAGGTAATTGTGAAGAAATAATAAGCTGCAATACATTGAATTGCCTCTATGTTTTCGCCTTGATATTGCCGATAAATTCGGGTTTGTCGGGTAGAATATTCAATTAATATCGTAGGGGCGACCATCGGTCGTCCGTAAAAACGTGATTAATTAAGCGGACGCGCAATGTGCGCCCCTACGAACCCTGTTTCAGTCAACTGCGTAGGGACGGGCGTCCTCGACCGTCCGTTACCCCAGCAGAATCTGCGGACCGTCCGGGAGGCCGGTCCCTACACACAGAGACAGATTGTGCAAAATCAAAGACCCCGATAAACCCGAATTTGAACAATATGTAAATTGTCAGAAAGTACATCTGAAATCATGCTTTTCACCCTTGATTTTACCACCAAGATATTGTATATTTATAATATATATATAATGAGGAAGTTTTGTGATGAAAAAGACATTAAATAAAATCCCTGCCCTGCCTGTTTCGCATCAGGTTCTGTGGTGGGTATGCAGAGGGCTCATCCTCATATGGGGTGCTGTAATGCTGTTTTCGGGCTACACTACAGAGTTTCTCGAAGCTGTTTTCGGAATAATATTCACCCATCTATGGGATCTTTTTCAGCTTCTTGGTGGAAAGACCTTTATCACGCAGATTCCCTACCGTCTGCAGACGATGCTTAACATACTTTTGTGCTTTGCAATCGTCGTCGGCACTACTATCAACAAATTCACTACGCTTGACTTTATCGATATTCCTGAACACTTTATGTCAGGTTATCTCGCTACGGCAGGCGGATATGAGTTAGCAATAATCCTTCAGGGAAAACGTCCTAAGGATAAGACCCTAAGTCCTGCTCTGGCGGCGATGTTCGCCTTCTCTTTCGGTGTCACACTATTAGTCGGATGGGAATTTTATGAGTTCACTATGGACAGGCTCTACGGTCTGAATCTTCAGCGTTCTGTTTTTGACTCTGAGGTGGGACTTATCGACACGATGGTTGACCTGATAGTGGGCGCTGCAGGTTCACTTTTGAGTATGTTTGTTACAGCATTCAGTAAAAAAAAGAAAGGTTCGGGTAAAAATGAACACTAAAACCATCAGAACCATAGCACTTGTCCTTGCAGGACTGTTATTCTTCGGTTCAATTTTCGGTGCAGTATTGAGCATCTTTATGTAATTAAATTATCAAGAAAGGACGGTGAGTGTTTCCGTGACTAAACTCAGAAAAAGTATGGCTTTAGTGCTTGCGATAGTTATGATTTTCGGATTCACTCTCTCAGTATCAGCTTATCAGGATGCCTACCCGAACACTCATCGTAACACGGGTAAAAATATAGCTGACCTCATAGCAGTAGCCAAAACACAGATCGGATACGCCGAGCTTCATCCATCAACAGGAGAAGTTCTCGACCCTGAATCGCAAATCGCAGGTTACACAAAATATGGTGACTCATTCGGATATTCCACAGGTGAATGGTGTGCTTATTTTGTTTCGTGGTGTGCAAGAAATGCAGGGATATCCACATCGGTCGTTCCTCGACTTGGTAACTGTGCAGCCTCCGTTGAGTGGTACAAAAAGCATTCCGTATATCGCCCTGCAAATTCCGGTTACGTACCTAAAGCAGGCGATATAGTTTTCTTCAACTGGTCGGGCGGTGCAACCGCAAAACACGTCGGAATAGTTACGGGTGTAAGCGGTAATAACGTTTATACCATAGAAGGCAATACAGGACCCGGCAGAGGTAATCGTTGTATGGCGAAAACAAGAAAACGCTCTGCAGGTTATATCGTCGGATACGGTGTACCCGCCTACAATGATGCAGGAAGCCACAAAGAGTCCTATTCATTCTCTGACTCAGTTAAATATGCCAAACTCGCAGTAGTTACAACTACCGCAACCGAGATCACCGCTACAAATGCTATGCTTCACGGTTCAGTTACCAACAGCGGAAGATTCAGAATTTCTTCAGCAGGATTTTTCTTCGGTACTGATAAGTCAAAGCTTGCTAAGCATTCCGTCATCACATCTACTACGTCACCGGAGTTTCATCTGGAAATGGATGTCGCTTCAAAGGTCGGTGAACTGACACCTAATACTACTTACTACTATCAGACTTATGTCAACATCGACGGAAAAGATTACCTTGGTCCGATGTACGCTGTAGTCACCGTCAATGACAAGCCACAGCAGCTTTTGCTCAGCGAAATCTCAGCTAACGTTGGTGTCGGTCAGACCACAGTCATAACAGCCACCACCTTCCCTTACGGCTCTGTCAGTAAGGGCATCACATGGGTATCCTCAGACGAAAGTATCGCCACAGTCACAAACGATGGCACGGTAAAGGGAATCAGCTACGGCACAGTTAAACTCACTGCAACAACAGCTTACGGTCCTGTAAGTGCTGACTGTAATATTACAGTACTTATTCCCGCCCCTGAAAATGTCAGTCTGAGCAATAAATCTGAAAACAGCATCAATCTGAAATGGGATGCTGTCGATGGTGCAAAAGGCTACGTAATTTACCGCAATACAGAAATGGATTCAGAACCCTGCAAATTTGCAGAAGTCGACGCTTCATCAACTGAATTCGAAGATACATCTGTAATACCCGGTGAAAAATATTTCTATCGCGTTAAGACGCTTGCTACTGAAGAAGAGTATAACAGTGACCTTTCATCCGCTGTATACTCTACCGCCAAACTCAGCGTACCTGAGAATATTAAATCTGAACGCGACGGAGTGTGGATAGACGTGACCTGGGACGAGGTAGACGGAGCTACGGGATATCTCGTTTACAGATCCACTTCGCCGGACGGACTTTATACGAACATAGGCAAAGCGTATTCAAACAAATATATTGACCGTACTGTAATGTCAGCTCAGATGTACTACTACAAGGTTGTCGCAGACAACGGTAACGACCGGACTCACAGTGACTTTTCCGAAATAACTTCAACGAGAGCTAAATTTGTCTCCTCCTCAGTACAGAATGAAGATACAATGCTTTCATCGATGAAACCCGTTCCCGTTGAGAATAACGACGTAAGAATTTTACGCTCACGTACTGATCTTTACGTTACTAAATTTTAAATTTTAAAGAGGACACTGAAGTGTCCTCTTTTTAGGTGATAAGATGAAAAAGATTAAAACGGCAGATATTGCTTCGATTTCTCTGTGCACAGCTCTGATTTGCATCTGCTCATGGATTCAGGTTCCGTATGCTGTTCCGTTTACTCTGCAGACATTCGCTATATTCTTTACAGCAATGACTTTCGGAGTAAAAAAAAGCCTCATAGCCACAGTCGTCTATATCCTGCTCGGTGTGGTCGGTGTTCCTGTTTTTTCAGGCTTTCAGGGCGGTATAGCCGCTTTGACGGGTGCAACGGGAGGTTTTATCCTCGGATTTATACCTGCCGTGATAACTGTCAGTCTCGGCTCACAAAAATTCGGCAAAGGTACGCTTGCATCCGTAATTTATTGCACACTCGGTCTTGTGTTGTGTTACTCTTCGGGAGTACTGTGGCACGCATTCATCTACGCAGGTGGGAACCTACTGAGTTCCTTTTACGTGTGTGTACTCCCCTTTCTGTTGCCTGATACGGCAAAAATTTTCCTCGCAATAATCATTTCAAAGAGAATATCAAAAATAATAAGATAATGCGGAAGAAGCGTGTGCCTCTTCCGCATTTTGCATATATATTTATTATCTAATTAACTGTACCAATGCTGATTGTCAACCAACCCTTATAAGCCGTTTCGAAGTTCTGCACTGCAGAGTATCTGAACTATCGCATTCTTGCTTATATGAGTTAAAACTCACGTATAAAACAAATATTTAAGAACGATTGCAACCGCTGCACCTACGAAGCCTCCGACAATTACCTGAAGCGGTGTGTGTCCGACAGCCACTTTGAGATCAACTTCCATATCTACGCTGCCTTCTTTGAGGAGCTTCTTAAGCACCTTAGAGTGTTTTCCCGTTTCATAACGTACACCGAAGGCATCGTTCATTACGATAAGTGCAAGAAGTGCAGATGCCGCAAACTGAAAAGAGGAAAAGCCGTAAGATATGACGCTTGCCGTACATAAAGCACATACGCTTGAAGCATGTGAGCTGGGCATTCCACCATTCGCAACTATGCGACGGATACCTTTGATTGATTTCTCTTTAAAGATACCGTGGATACCTTTAACAAGTTGAGCAGAAAACCAAGCCAGAAAAACCGAGACAAAGGCGTAGTTTGAAATAATCTGTTTAAAAATATTCATTTTTAACCTCTCAAATTTAATTTTTAGCCATTTCATCTGCCGCTGATAGCAGAAGCTTGATTCTGTTGACCTGGTTTACCTCAGATGCACCCGGATCATAGTCAACAGCAGCAATGTTGGCCTGAGGATAAGTGTTTTTCATCGCTTTGATAACACCTTTTCCTACAACATGGTTCGGCAGACAAGCAAAGGGCTGAATGCAAACAATGTTTGGTGTTCCTGTTGTGATCAACTCTGCCATTTCACCTGCAAGGAACCAACCTTCACCGTACTGATTGCCGAGCGAAAGGAACGGTTTTGCAAGCTCCGCAACATCTTCAATTTTCATCGGTGGTTCGAATCTCTTACTGTTCTCAAGTGCTTTGATCGCAGGTCGCTTTAAGATTCTGATTGCTCTTACACCAATGTGTGCAATCGCAGAAGCTGTCCACTTAGAGCCGAGATACTGATGCTTATAGTCGTTTTTATAGATATAATAGTTTGCAAAATCAATCAGATCAGGAACAACCGCTTCCGCACCTTCTTTTTCAAGAAGCTCAACGATATGATTGTTTGCAAGAGGCATATATTTAACAAGGATTTCACCGACGACACCGACACGGTGCTTTCTGACGTTTTCGTGGATAGGAAGAGCGTCAAATTCTTCGACAATCTTCTGACAAAGCTCAGCGTAGGAATATTTTTTGTCTTTACCTGTCAGATGATTGATACATAATTCACGTAATTTAGCGTGAAGCTCATTTGCAGAGCCTTCAACGATTTCATACGGGCGGACACGGTAAAGACAACGCATAAACAAGTCTCCGTAAATAACCGCCTGAATTCCTTCCCAGATCAGTTTTTTCGGAATCTTAAATCCTTCGTTCTTTTCCATTCCGTTTGCGTTAAGCGAAATGACAGGAATGTGTGAAAGATTAACGCTTTCGAGTGCACGGCGTATGAAGCCGACATAGTTACTTGCACGGCAACAACCGCCTGTCTGCGTCATAATGATCGCAAGTTTATCCGTATTGTATTTACCTGAAAGAACAGCATCCATAATCTGACCGACAACGGTTATAGATGGGAAACAAGCATCGTTATTTACAAATTTTAAACCTGTGTCAATAGCCTGTCGATTATCGTTATGCAAAACCTCGACATTAAAACCGTGTTTTTTGAAAACAGGCTCGGCAAGGTCAAGATGAATGGGACTGAACTGCGGAACGAGTATAGTATACTTTTCATCATGCATTGCTTTCGTATACTCTGTTCTGCGGTAATTAAGAGGCTTCGGGTCAGGCTTAACATTTCTTTCGTGTCTCTGCTTCATTGCTGCGAGCAAGCTACGGAGTCTGATTCTTGCTGCACCGAGATTGTTAACCTCATCAATTTTAAGGACTGTATAGAGTTTGTTACTGTTTTCGAGTATTTCTAAAACCTGATCTGTAGTAACAGCATCGAGACCACATCCGAAAGAGTTAAGCTGAATGAGTTCAAGGTCATCACGCTTACAGATGAACTCTGCTGCAGTATAAAGACGTGAGTGGTAAACCCACTGATCATTTACACGCATAGGTCTCTCAGGATTGAAATTGATCGGAAGGCTGTCCTCTGTAAGGACGGACAAGCCGTAAGAAGCGATCATCTCAGGGATACCGTGGTTAATCTCAGGGTCAATGTGGTACGGTCTTCCTGCAAGGACTATGCCGTATCCCTTATTTTTCTCCATTTCTTCAAGAACTCTTTGTCCCTCTTTACGGATATCTTCCTTAGCTTTGATCTGCTCGATCCATGCAGCATGAACTGCACTACGGGTTTCATCCTCACCGATTGACCATTCTTTCTGACAAAGCTTTACAAGACGGTCAGCCAGTATTATTTCATTTGTAAAAGCCATAAACGGACGAAGATATTTTACATCACCTTCATTGACGGCTTCCACGTTATTTTTAAGATTTTCAGCATAAGAAACTACGATCGGACAGTTATAATGATTCTGTGCATCGGGTGTTTCCTGTCTTTCATAGTAAATACAAGGATGGAAAATCGTCTTTATTCCCCTGTTGACAAGCCACTGTACATGACCGTGAGAGAGCTTCGCAGGGTAACATTCGGACTCTGACGGGATCGTCTCCATACCGAGTTCATATATCTTTCTGTCTGAAAGCGGAGATAACTCAACATTGAATCCAAGCTTATGGAAAAACGTTGCCCAGAACGGGAAGTTTTCATAAACATTAAGCACGCGGGGTATACCTATGGTTCCACGAGGTGCATTTTCTGGATTCGGGTAGTCAAAAATTCTCTTGAGTTTATACTCCACCATATTAGGTGCTTTTGATCTGCTCTGTTCACCTGCTCCCTTTTCACAACGGTTTCCCGTGATATGACGGCGACCGTCAGGGAATCTGTTGATAGTGAGCATACAGTTATTTGAACAACCTTTACAACGTGTAGTTGTGCTGCTATATGTAAGTGAAAGAAGCTCTTTAAGGTCTGTCATAGCACACGGCTGACCTTTATAACGATTCTTTGCAATGAGTGCGGCACCGAATGCACCCATTACACCTGAAATATCAGGACAGATTGCATTGACACCTGCTACCTTTTCAAGTGCTCTGAGGACAGCCTGATTGTGGAATGTACCGCCCTGAACAACGATATGTGTACCAAGATCCTTGCTGTCTGCAAGCTTGATAACTTTATAAAGAGCATTTTTAATAACAGAATAAGCGAGACCTGAGGAAATATCAGGAAGTCCTGCTCCTTCTTTCTGTGCCTGCTTCACGTTTGAGTTCATAAAAACAGTACAACGTGTACCGAGGTCAACAGGAGTTTTTGCGAAAAGTGCTTCTTTACTGAACTCTGCTGCTGTGTAGCCGAGCGAGTTGGCAAAGTTTTCGATAAACGAACCGCAACCTGAAGAACAAGCTTCGTTAAGCATAATAGTATCAACTGCACCATCGCGAAGTTTGATGCACTTCATATCCTGACCGCCGATGTCAAGAACACAGTCAACATCCTTGTCAAAAAATGATGCGGCTGTACAGTGAGCGATAGTCTCAACTTCACCTTCGTCGAGGTTGAACGCTGTCTTGAGAAGACCTTCACCGTAACCTGTAGAACAGCTACGTGCAATTCTTGCTGTTGCTGGAAGCTTTTCGTGAATTTCTGCAAGAGCCTTCTTAGCTGTTTCTATAGGATTACCCTCATTGCTTGAATAGAATGAGTAAAGGAGCTTACCTTCATCACTTATAAGTACAATCTTGGTAGTAGTAGAACCTGCATCGATACCAAGGAAACAGTCACCGCTGTATGTAGCTATATCAGATTTTGGCACAACGGCTTTGCTGTGTCTTTCTATAAATTCGTTATATTCAGCCTCGTTTTCAAAAAGAGCTGGTAAACGAGGCATTTCAAATGAAACTTCAACACCCTTATCAAAACGTGCTATCAGCTCGTCAAGTTCAACTTCACTACCGCCAGCGGTCATCGCTGCACCGGCAGCTGCAAAAAGATGTGAATTTTCAGGGTCTGCGATAGTTTCGTCAGTAAGTTTAAGTGTTCTGATAAAAGCATTCTTAAGCTCAGGCATAAAGTGTAACGGACCGCCAAGGAATGCAACACAACCTTTTATAGGCTTACCGCAGGCAAGTCCCGATATAGTCTGATTTACAACAGCCTGGAATATAGATGCAGCAAGATCAGACTTAGTGGCACCTTCATTTATAAGCGGCTGAATGTCCGTCTTAGCAAAAACACCGCAACGAGCGGCAATAGGATAAATCTGCTTATAGTCCTTTGCCGCTTCATTAAGACCTGCGGCATCAGTCTGCAAAAGTGCAGCCATCTGATCAATGAAAGAACCTGTACCGCCTGCACAAACGCCATTCATTCTTTCATCAAGACCACCCTTGAAGTAAATGATTTTTGCATCCTCACCACCAAGCTCGATCGCAACGTCGGTCTTGGGAGCGTAAAATTTCAGAGCAGTTGCTACTGCAACAACTTCCTGAACAAACGGGATTTCAAGTGATTTTGAAAGATTGATAGAACCTGATCCCGTAATGTTTATTTTAAGTTTTTTGATTCCTGTTTCTTCTACAGCTTCTTTCAGAAGCTCAGCGAGTACTTCACGGCATTGTGCCATATGGCGACGATAAACTCCAAAAATAATCTTGTTATTTTCGTCAAGTATGGCAAGCTTCACCGTGGTTGATCCCACATCAATTCCGGCACGGTATTCCTTCATTTTGTATTTCCTCCCGCCGAGTCAGTGATTTTTGTACAAATTTGAATTCTTGTATACTGACCCATTGTAAATTAACAATATCCATAAAAATCTAACATAAATCTGCTTTTTTGTCAATATAAGAAGTATGGTTTATATTTACAGATTTGTTAATTTATTTGCAAAATGGAATTTATTTGTTATAATATAAAAAGAGAATCTATGGAGGCGGAATTATGGTGACAAAAACGAAGGTTTCCTCAAAACGTATTTTAGAATTCTATAAAGAACTTGAAAAGTATAATATTGAAAATCACGCTCTCATAATGATGAAAGACGATGATATTGTTTTTGAGAATTACGTCTATCCGTATTCGGCAGATATGCCACACACACTTTTTTCCGTCACAAAATCTATTGTGTCTACCGCAGTCGGTTTTGCGATCGATGAAGGTCTGCTGTCGCTTGATACAAAAATAATCGATCTGTTCGGCGACTACCCTCATTGTAAAAGCGATGAATGGGAAAGACTCACTCTTCGGCACGTGCTTACTATGCACAGTAACAAGGAGTTCAGCTTCACACAGGATATGACCGGCAACTATGTAGAAATGTTTATGAAAGCTCCTTTCCGTTACAAGGAAAGAGGTTTTCTGTACAGTAACAATGATGCACACGTTGCTGCTGCGGCTGTGCAGAAGGTTGCAGGTATGAATCTTGCTGACTATCTTATGCCGCGACTTTTTGAGCCATTGGAAATTGATAAGCCGAACTGGGAAACGAATTACATAGGCGAAAATATCGGTGGTACAGGTTGTTATCTCAAGCTTCGTGATCTTGCAAAAATCTGCCGCTGTTATGCTGACGGTGGTAAATGGAAAGGTAAGCAGATTATACCCGAATGGTGGACAAAAGAAGCCACTAAAATTCAGATCTGTAACGGAAGATCACAAGACAATGGCTACGGATATCTTTTCTGGATTTTTAAAGGAAGATTCAGTATGGATGGAATGTTCGGTCAGAGAGTTACATACATTCCCGAACACAATGCTGTCCAGGCTTGTTTCAACAGCTGTGTGAATGACGGTGATTTTACAACTCCTTTTGAAAAAATTCTTCCTGAAGCTTTTTGCGAAACCTGCGATGATGAGTGGGACAGTAAGCTTACAGATTATCTTAAATCTCTTGATCATAAACCGATTAAGTGCGATAATCTTCCTGCTATACCTACAGGAAAGACTTTTCATCTCTCGCCTGCTTCAGATATCCTTGCAAAGATAATGTTCCCTGCAAGTATTATCCCTCGCTCTCTGACTTCGAGCTTTGCGAAAAGACCGAAATCAAACCTTAATGATGTCTCGTTCAGCCTGACAGAAGATGTATTCACAGTAAAGTGGAAAGAGGAAGAAGATGAGGTTGTTATCAACTGTGGTCTTGACGGCACACCGAGGATGTCAGAATGTTCAATCAAGGGATATGTCTATAAAATATGGGCATACGCTTTTACAAAGGACAGCAAACTCAATGCTGTTGTCAAACCGATAAATACACTCGCAACACAGCACATCGAATTCACGTTTTCAGAAAATGAAGTTAAACTCCGTTTTAAAAGTACGCCTTCTTTTGTTGATTTCATAGCTAAAAATGCTGACCAAAGTGATTTCATTAAAAACAGCGGAGCCGCCAAACCGACTCTGACGAAACTGGTCAGAAAGGCTCTTGCCACGACTGAAATGCCGATGAAATTCAAATCAAAATAAAAATTAAGGAGCTGTTCGTTTGAACAGCTCCTTTCGATATTTTAAACGTTTTCAAGTTCTTTGACTTTGCTGTTAACTTTTTCTTCGAGCACAGCTCGTCTTTCCATAAGTGTTGCCTGGATTGGTTCAAGCTTTTTCTTTGAAAGAGGATAGATGATTGTGAGAATGAGGATAAGTGTATAAACCACAGCAGGTACGATTGTACACATCTTATAGATGTTGTGACCAAAACTGCCAGCAGCAACTGAAATGGTATTTCGAACCTTGTCTGTATAGCCTGTTCTCTTAAGAAGCTGCATTCCCCCTGAGTCTGCGATTGTCTGGCCAAGCTTTCTTGAGAAAGTATAAACGGCATAGATTGCACTTTCTGAGTGTTCGCCTGTTGTGTATTCGTTGTAGTCGATAACGTCCATAACGATAGCCCAGTTAGTGATGCTCATAAATGAGTAACCGAAGCCTGTGATTGCCTGCATAATGAAGT
>JAZRNG010000073.1:0-4427 GCA_045648065.1 Acutalibacteraceae bacterium
GCTCTTGGCAATATCCACTCAATCTATGACTGTGAGGATACATATCCTCAGTTCAATGAGTCAAGATTTGTAAGAAGACTTACAAGAGACTATCTTCCCGATGCAGCAACAATCGACCGCTCAATTCTTTCAGCAGAAGATGCAGCAAGACTTGACAAGGCTGTTGCAGATGCAGAAGCTATGATGGCATGTACAATCAATGACCGTGATGCAGACGATGAAATCATCTTTGCATTCAAGGATCTTCTCATTGAGCTTAATGTTAAGTACAATATCTGGGAAGACAGATATCAGCCTGAAGTTGACGATCCTACAATGGATGCAGTTGAGAAAGTTCTCGGCGTTGCTTCAGATGCACTTCTTCTTATCTTCGGCAAGAAGGGATTTGCAGATTTCTGGGATTTCCTTCCTCTTGACTGATAAAACTTATATCCGGCACCGTGAAAACGGTGTCGGATTTTTTGATTGTCTTTATATACAAAATGTCGGATATTTTTACACGTTTTTTTACATATAAAACAAGGCTCATTTCATTGACAAAAGACGTCAGTTGTGATAAACTTTTCTAAGTAAATGTTTAAAATTGCGGTATAGTGTAATCACGGTGATTTTTCTCTCGTGCAACCCGGAAGGAGCAGGTTATGGACTTCATTTTCAAAGGCGGAAAAGTTTACATTGACGGTGAATTCAAAAGATTGGATATACTTGTTTCTGAGGGCATAGTTGCCTCTATTTCTGATCGCATCTGTTCTGACAGTGCTCAGATGATTAACTGTGAAAATATGAATATTTTACCCGGACTTGCAGATGTTCATGTGCATTTGCGAGAGCCGGGTTTTTCTTATAAAGAGACGATTGAAACGGGAACGAAGGCTTGTGCACACGGTGGGTATACTCTTGTCTGTTCGATGCCTAACCTGAATCCTACACCCGACAGCCTTGAAAATCTTCAGGTTCAGCTTGATGTAATTGACAAGGATGCGGTAATCGACGTAAGACCCTTTGGTACGATTACGGTCGGTGAAAAGGGTGAAGTGCTCTCTGATATGGAAGCTATGGCTCCGTACGTTGCAGGGTTTTCTGATGACGGCAGAGGCGTTCAGGATCCTGAGCTTATGCATCAGGCTATGATAAAAGCCAAGTCGCTCGGCAAGATGATAGTTGCTCACTGCGAGGATAACAGTCTTCTCAATGGCGGTTATATTCACGACGGTGAATATGCAAGGGAACACGGTCACAAGGGTATCTGTTCTGAAAGCGAATACGGCCCGATAGCAAGAGACTTAAAGCTTGTCGAAGAAACGGGATGCAGCTATCACGTCTGCCATATCTCAACGAAAGAAAGCGTTGAAATCATCCGTCAGGCTAAAGCAAAGGGTATAGATGTTACGTGCGAGACAGGTCCGCATTATCTTGTCCTTTCAGATAATGATCTGCAGGAGGATGCGAGATTTAAAATGAATCCGCCTCTGCGCAGTGAAGAGGACAGAAAAGCTCTTGTTGAGGGTGTTCTCGACGGAACTATCGATATGATCGCTACAGACCATGCACCGCACTCTGCAGAGGAAAAAAGCAGAGGACTCAAGGACAGTATGATGGGTGTTGTCGGAATTGAAACAGCATTTTCGGTTATGTACACTCATTTTGTAAAAACAGGCCTTATGACTCTTGAAAAACTCGTTGAGATTATGAGTGTGAATCCTTGCAGAAGATTCGGATTTGAAAACGGTATCAGAGTCGGTGAAAGAGCTAACCTTGCGGTGTTTGATCTTAATGCAAAATATACTGTAAATCCTGATGAATTTCTTTCTAAGGGCAGAAGCACACCGTTTAAGGGTGCAGAGCTTGAGGCGAAATGTGTTTTGACGGTTGCAGACGGTGAAATAGTATACAGTACTGAGGAGTAAACGATGAAACAGGTATTTTTGAAAATTACGGAAAACAAAAAAATTGCAAAAGACGTATGGCTTATGGTGCTCGAAGGTGATGTATCAGCTATAACGGCATCAGGTCAGTTTGTGAATATCAAGCTTGACGGGTTTTATTTAAGACGTCCGATTTCTGTGTGTGATTATGATGAAAACACTCTTACAATCATCTACAAAGTGGTAGGTGAGGGTACAGAAGCTATGGCGAAGCTCCCTTGTGGTGCCGAGCTTGACGTGCTCGTCGGTTTAGGAAACGGTTACACACTTTCCAAAAGCGGAGAAACACCGCTTCTCATCGGCGGCGGCGTAGGCGTACCTCCGATGTACAATCTTTGCAAAAAGCTTGTCGCTGAAGGTAAGAAGGTAACTGTTATCCTCGGATTCAACACTAAAGAGGAAATTTTCTTTGAAGAGGAATTCAAGGCACTCGGTGCGGAAGTTTATATTACAACAGTCGATGGAAGCTACGGGACAAAAGGCTTTGTTACTGACGTTATGAAAAACCTCACATATTCATATTTCTTTACCTGCGGACCGATGCCGATGTTCAAGGCTATCGAGGCAACTGCGGTTACAAGCGGTCAGTACAGCTTTGAAGAAAGAATGGGCTGCGGCTTCGGTGCTTGTATGGGTTGTTCATGCAAGACAAAATATGGCAATAAGAGAACCTGCAAGGACGGTCCCGTGCTTGAAAGGGAGGAGATCATATGGTAAATACAAAAGTTGAACTCTGCGGTATAACTCTCGATAACCCGATTATCCCCGCAAGCGGCACTTTCGGTTTCGGCTATGAGTTTGCTGAACTTTATGATATAAACTGCCTTGGAACGTTTTCTTTCAAAGGCACAACAAAGGATGCACGATTCGGCAATCCTACACCAAGAATTGCTGAGTGCGACAGAGGTATGATCAATGCTGTAGGTCTTCAGAATCCCGGTGTTGATGCAGTTATTGCGAATGAACTCCCGAAGCTTAAGACATGCTTCAATAAGCCTGTAATGGCAAACGTCAGCGGTTTCGCAGTTGAGGATTATGTTTATACCTGCGAAAAGCTTGATAAAGAGGAGCAGGTAGGCTGGCTTGAAGTCAATGTTTCCTGCCCGAATGTGCACGGTGGCGGTATGGCTTTCGGCACATCAGCAGAGGCTGCAGCTGAAGTCACAAAGGCTGTCAAGGCTGTGACCACAAAGCCTGTTATTATAAAGCTTTCACCGAATGTAACGGATATCGTGTCAATCGCAAAAGCCTGTGAAGAAGCAGGTGCTGACGGTATCAGTATGATAAACACGATGCTTGGTATGAAGATTGACCTGAAAACAAAGAAGCCTGTAATTGCGAACAAAATGGGCGGTTTCTCAGGTCCTGCAATTAAACCTGTTGCAGTCAGAATGATCTATCAGGTTTACGAGGCTGTCGATATTCCGATTGTCGGAATGGGTGGCGTTTCAAGCGCAGAAGACGTAATAGAACTTATGCTCGCAGGAGCTACGGCTGTTGAGGTCGGTGCGGCAAATCTTATCGACCCGTTCGCTGCAAGAGACATAGTAAATAATCTTCCTGCAGTTATGGAAAAGTATGCAATAAATAATTTAAGTGAAATAATAGGAGGAGCACACTAATGGGTAAGGATGTAATTGTAGCTTGTGACTTTTCGTCAAAAGCTGATGTAATGAACTTTCTTGATAAGTTCAACGGAGAGGGCAGAAAGCCTTTTGTGAAAATCGGTATGGAGCTTTTCTATGCTGAGGGTCCGCAGATTGTTAAAGAAATCAAAGAAAGAGGACATAAGATTTTCCTTGACCTCAAGCTTCATGATATTCCCAATACAGTTAAAAAATCAATGGCTGTTCTTTCAGGACTTGATGTTGATATGACAAACCTTCACGCAAGTGGTACAATCGCCATGATGGAAGCTGCACTTGAAGGACTCACACGTCCTGACGGAACAAGACCTATTCTTATAGCAGTTACACAGCTCACGTCAACAAGCCAGGAGCGTATGACAAACGATCTTCTCATCAATGAGCCTATCGACAAGGTTGTTATGCACTATGCTCACAATGCTAAGCTTGCAGGTCTTGTCGGTGTCGTATGTTCACCTCTTGAGGCGGGTAAGGTGCATGAAACATGCGGCAACGACTTTGTAACGGTTACACCGGGCGTTCGTTTTGCTGACGGTGACATCGGCGATCAGGTAAGAGTTATGACACCTGCAGAGGCTAAGAAGATTGGTTCTGATTACATCGTAGTAGGCAGACCTATCACAGCAGCGGCTGATCCTGTAGCAGCATACAACAGATGCGTTGCAGAGTTCGTAGACTAAGTTAAAAATAAGATTAATATAAAGGAGATTAAAACAATGGAGAAGCTTATTGCAAAAGATTTACTTAAGATCAAGGCGGTTTTCTTCCGTCCTGAAGAGCCGTTCACATGGGCAAGCGGTATCAAAAGCCCGGTTTACTGAGACAACAGACTTACACTTACAGCACCTGCAGTAAG
>JAZRNG010000074.1:0-8051 GCA_045648065.1 Acutalibacteraceae bacterium
CCTCACGGGAAAAGCCTTCATTATTAAAGACAGGTTCAAGCTCAATAAAAAACATAGATTACCCTTCACCTCAAATGTCATGCACCGATTATTATATAATCAGAAGTGACATTTGTCAACAGTTAATCTCTAATTTTTTTAGTTTTGAATCAAAGTTTTTTGCAGAATTCAAAGATTTCTGCAGGAAGATCAGCTTCATCAGCTGAAACTGTGAAGATAAAGTTCTTTTCTTCAACATGATTCTTGCTGAGTTCATCAACCTTCTTAAGGAAAACTGCAAGCTCATTATAGTCACGTGAACCAATTCGGAGAGTTGCATCGATAAGTACGTCTGTGATGTCGTGGTCACCTGCGCAGATACCGCAAAGGAAACCGTAAAATGCATCGTAACCGCTTACGCAGTAGTGGTCTGTATCAATAAGACGAGCGCGATAGTTTACGTCGTATGTGAGCTTCGGCTGCTTTTCAACGCATACTACATTGCCGTTTGACTTTTCAATAGCCTCGTTAACTTTTTCGATCAAACGCTTTGTCTTTCCTGAACCTTTTTTGCCTAAAATAAGAGATACCATAAGTATATCCTCCTTCTTATATTTTAAAATCCGTGAACTTCACGAAATTTTAACTTAGTTAAGTCTTGCTTCGAGGTCAGCTTTTCTGTCCTCATAGCCGGGTTTGCCGAGAAGGGCAAACATATTCTTTTTATAACTCTCAACACCGGGCTGGTCAAACGGGTTTACGCCAAGCACATAACCGCTGATTGCACAAGCCTTTTCAAAGAAATAGATAAGGTAGCCGAGGTTATATTCATCCATTTTTTCAACTTCCAGCACGATATTGGGAACTCCGCCGTCTGTGTGTGCGAGGATCGTACCCTCAAAAGCCTTTCTGTTTACAAATGAAAGATTCTTATTTGCAAGGAAGTTAAGACCGTCAAAGTCTCCATCCTCCTCTTTGATTTCGACTTCTGTCTTCGACTTATCAAAAACAACTACTGTCTCAAAGAGAGTTCTTTCACCTTCCTGAATGTACTGACCCATTGAATGAAGGTCAGTTGAGAAAACAACCGATGCAGGGAAAATACCCTTGCCATCCTTGCCTTCGCTTTCGCCGTAGAGCTGTTTGAACCATTCGTTCATCATAGTGAATGAAGGCTCATAGCTTACCATAAGCTCAATCTTCTTGCCTGCTCTGTAGAGAATATTTCTGATCGCTGCATATTTATAACAATCATTATTTTCAAGGTCTGCGTCTGAATATGCGTTCATAGCATCTGCTGCACCCTGCATGATTGCATCTATATCGATTCCTGCTACAGCGATAGGAAGAAGTCCTACTGCAGTAAGAACTGAGTAACGTCCGCCTACATCGTCAGGAACGACAAAAGTCTTGTATCCGAGTGTATCTGAAAGAGACTTGAGTGTACCCTTTCTTGCATCTGTAGTAGCGTAGATACGCTGAGCAGCGCCCTCTTTTCCGTACTTCTTTTCAAGCATATCACGGAAGATTCTGAATGCTACTGCAGGTTCGGTAGTTGTACCTGACTTTGAAATGATATTGACTGAGAAATCTCTGTCACCGATAATTTCAACAAGCTCGTTGAGTGAATCAGAGCTGATCGTGTTACCTGCGAAGTAGATTTCAGGAGCACCCTTTCTGAGAAGGTTGTAGTTCTGTGACTTGATGAATTCGATTGCGGCACGTGCTCCGAGATAAGAGCCGCCGATACCGATTACAATAAGCACCTCAGAGTCATTTCTGATTTTCTCTGCTGCTTTCTTGATCTCAGCGAATTCTACTTTGTCATAATTTTCAGGAAGAGAGAGCCAGCCTAAGAAGTCACTACCCTTTCCTGTTGCGTTATTGAGTGCATCATGTGCTGCAAGAACCTCTGCCCTGATATCCTCAACAGAATTTTCAGGCAAGAATGATGCAACGTATTTTGAATTAAGTTTAACTGCCATTGTAATTTAGTGCCTCCGATGTATAGATACCGATTATTTGTATATATTTTAACCTATTACAACCCTTTTTTCAAGTATTATTTAGTAATTTTTAATGTAATTTTCACTAAAATCTTCCTATTTATTACATATAACAGCCAACAATCTACAAAAAACGGTCTTAAAAGTCAGGCGGTCGACATAGTGCGGCGAGGTCAGGTTGTACTCACCGAGCACTTCTCCGTCAAGGCTTACAGTGACCTTTCCGAGTGTCTGACCCGATTCGATCGGTGCTTCAGCCTCTGCTGCAAGTTTAATATCCTGCACGATGTCCTTTTCCCTTCCTTTCGGGATAAGGACGGAAACTGCAGGCGGAATCTGCGGAGTAATTTTCTTCTCTTCGCCTCTGAGAATATTGACATCAGTAATCAGCGTTTTGTCAATCTGCGGTGTGAATGAGGAATAATTTGCAAATCCCCAGTTAAGCATCGCCTTTGCTCCCTCAAATCGTTCTGTACTGTTATCCGATCCCATCACGACAGCTATAAGGCTCAATCCGTTTCTCGTTGCTGTCGCAGAAACGCAACATCCCGCCTTGTTCGTCGTACCCGTTTTCAGTCCGGTCGCGCCGTTATAAAAACGTATTAATTTATTGGTATTGACAAGCTCAGTCTTTCCGTCACGAAGAGAATCCATCCATATGGTTGTGTATTCCTTTATAAGCTCGTGTTTCATAAGCTCTCTTGACATAATTGCGATATCATAAGCCGTTGTAAGATGATTTTCGCTGTCGTCATCAAGACCGGTACAGTTTTCAAAATGAGTATTTTTCATCCCAAGCTCTGCGGCTCGCTCATTCATCATAGCAACAAAAGCTTCATCACTTCCTGCCACATATTCACCGAGTGCGGTGCAGGCATCATTTGCACTGTAAACAGCTGTAGCCTTCAGAAGTTCGTCGACGCTCATCGTTTCGCCCTCTTTCAGCCAGATCTGCGAACCACCCTTTGAGGCGGCAACAGGACTCGTAGTAACCATATCTGTCAGACGGATCTTATTGTCGGATATCGCCTCCATCACGAGCAGCATTGACATTATCTTGGTTACCGATGCAGGGTAAACTTTCTCATTTTCATTCATTTTCATCAGCACTCTGCCCGTCGACTGATCCATCAGCACAGCAGCCTTTGCTTTCACCTCAACAGGCATAGAATTTTCCTTAGCATTCACACAGATGCCAAGCGAAACAATCATAATTATGCACATCAGAAAGCTTAACAATCGTTTCATAAAAAAACCTCCGTTTCAACTAAATATATATGCAGACAAAAGTTAATCTTGCACAAAGACTTAATTTAAAGTATAATTTAGAGGTATTCGGAGGAGAATCTATGAAAATTGCTTTTTTTACACTCGGATGTAAAGTTAATCAGTATGAATCACAGGCGATGGCTGAAAGAATGGTGAAATGCGGATTTGAACTCGTTTCGCCGAACGAAAAAGCTGACGTTTATGTCATCAACTCCTGCACAGTTACCGCAGAAAGTGACAGAAAAACACGTCAGACCGTCCGCCGTTTCAAAAGGAAAAATCCCGACAGCATCGTTGTGCTGACGGGCTGTATGCCTCAGGCTTTTCCGGACGATGCAAAGGCCCTCAATGAGGCTGACATCGTCCTCGGAAATAAAAATAACATAAGACTTCCTGAGTTTATAGAGAGATATTTTTCCTGCTCACAGCGAGTTATCGAAATCGAAAATCACGAGTCTGGAGACAAATTCACAGGTGACAGCATTTCAGGATTCGAAGGCAGGACAAGAGCTATCGTAAAAATCGAAGACGGATGCAACCGATTCTGTTCATACTGCATCATCCCCTATTCAAGAGGCCGTGTACGTTCAAAGCCGATCGATGAGCTTAAGACAGAGCTTCACACATTGAGCGACGCAGGTTTTATCGAAATCGTGCTGGTCGGCATCAACCTTTCGTCATACGGAAGTGATATCGGACTGAACATCTGCGACGCAGTCGAACTCGCAGCAAGTATGAACTTTGAAAGAATCCGTCTGGGTTCACTTGAACCCGACCACATAACGGATGATGTGATAGAACGACTTGCAAAAATCGATAAATTCTGCCCACAGTTTCACATCTCTTTGCAAAGCGGTTGTGATAACACTCTAAAAGCTATGAACAGACACTATACAAGTGCTGAATATAAGGAGCTTTGCACCAAGCTCCGCACAGCCTTTAAAGACACAACAATCACTACGGATATTATGGTAGGCTTCCCGACCGAGAGTGAAGCGGATTTCATTGATAATGTAAACTTCGCAAAAGAAATCGGATTTGAGAAAGTTCACGTTTTTCCCTACTCTCCGCGAGAGGGCACCCGTGCCGCAAAAATGGAGCAGATAGAAAAAAGTGTCAAAGAAAAACGCAGCCATATTATGATCGAGGAGACAGAGAAAGTCCGACTCGCATTTCTCAATTCGCAGATCGGAAAAGCAGTCGAAGTTCTCCTTGAAACAAGGCACGATGAGCAATTCACCGAAGGTTATACAAAGAATTATACACCTGTTAAAGTCATCGGTTCTCATCCTTGCGGAAAGGTCATCACCGCAGAAATCACTGCAGTTGACGGAGATTTCTGCATCGCAAACATTCTGTAAATAAAGCAAAAGACGGCCCGTGCATTTCTGCACGAGCCGTTGATTTTTATCTTATTTTGCAAGGTTAGACTTGAGGTTAGCAAGCTGAATTCTGAGTTCTTCAGGAAGCTTGTCGCCAAACTTCTTGTAGTGCTCTTCGATCTCTGCTGCTTCCTTCTCCCATGTTTCCTTATCAACTGTAAGGATATCCTTGAGAGTATCCATATCCATATCGAGATCTGTAAGGTCGATATCTTCCGGCTTCGGAACATAACCGATAGCTGTCTCTGTAGCATCTGCCTTGCCTTCACAACGGTCAAGAATCCAGTTGAGAACACGCATATTGTCACCGAATCCCGGCCAGATGAAGTTGCCTTCATCGTCTGTACGGAACCAGTTAACGTTGAAGATTTTCGGAGCCTTGTCACCGAGCTTCTCACCCATGTCAAGCCAGTGCTGGAAGTAGTCAGCCATATGGTAACCGCAGAACGGAAGCATAGCCATCGGGTCACGACGAACAACACCTACCGCACCTGCAGCTGCAGCTGTAGTCTCAGAAGCCATAGCTGAACCGATGAATACACCATTTTCCCAGCTCTTTGACTGGTAAACAAGCGGAGCACACTTAGCACGACGGCCGCCGAATACGATTGCAGAAATCGGCACACCTTCACCCTTATCAAACTCAGGAGAAATGCAGGGGCAGTTAACAGCCGGTGCTGTAAATCTTGAGTTCGGGTTTGCACCGTAGGTTGACTTATCTGCCTTGTTGAACTTTGTCGGATCCCAAGGATTGCCGATCCAGTCGTTAGCGTTTGTCGGGAGATCCTTGTTGAGACCCTCCCACCAAACTGTATTATCTTCAAGATTGTGAAGAACGTTTGTGAAGATGGTATCTTTTCTGGTAGAAGCAAGGGCGTTGTAGTTAGACTTCTCGTTGGTGCCGGGTGCAACGCCGAAGAAGCCGTTTTCGGGGTTGATAGCATAAAGTCTGCCATCTTCGCCTATTCTCATCCAGCTAATATCGTCACCGACAGTCCAGACCTTGTAGCCCTTCTTGCGAAGATATTCGGGGGGAATAAGCATTGCGAGGTTGGTCTTACCACAAGCAGAGGGGAATGCAGCTGCGATATACTTAACCTCACCTTGGGGATTCTCAAGGCCGAGAATGAGCATGTGCTCAGCCATCCAGCCCTCTTTCCAACCCTGGTAAGAAGCGATACGAAGAGCGAAGCACTTCTTGCCAAGAAGAACGTTACCACCGTAAGCTGAGTTAACAGAGATGATGGCATTATCCTCGGGGAACTGGCAGATGTAGCGATTCTCAGCGTCAACATCGCACTTTGCGTGGAAGCAACGAACCCAGTCATTGCTGTCGCCGAGGGCTTCAAGAACCTTATCGCCGATGCGGGTCATGATAGCCATGTTGAGAACAACATAGATAGAGTCGGTAATCTCAACGCCGATCTTAGCGAGAGGTGAGCCGATGGGACCCATTGAATAAGGGATGATATACATGGTGCGACCTGCATAGGTGCCACGAGCGATATCATACAACTTCTTGTACATAACCTCGGGATCTTCCCAGTTGTTGGTCGGGCCTGCATCCTCACGATTGGTGGTGCAGATAAAGGTGCGATTCTCTACACGGGCTACGTCGTTGGGCTTGGTTCTGTGGAGGTAGCAACCGGGCAGTTTCTCTTCGTTGAGCTTGATCATTTCGCCTGACTCGACAGCCTCTTTGCGAAGTCTGTCAAGCTGAGCTTCGTCACCGGTGATCCACTCTACGGCATCAGGGTTAACGAGCGACTTGATCTTTTCAACAAACTCGAGAACGGTTTTGTTGTTGGTCATGTTGCGTCTTCCTTTCTATAGATGAAAAATTTAAAACAAAATAACGCCAATTGCAGCAGATAGCATTCTTATCTTGAAGAAATTACCATCCTATCGCATTATAGATTGTATCATTAAATAAGTCAAACTGCAAGTGAAATTTGCAATGTTCACATATTTTTTAAACTTGGTCTATAGGCATGGTTGCAAAGGCATTTAATTCTCGGTTTGCAACATTGCCGGACTCATATTCATAATAAGCCTGAACGCCCACCATGGCGGCATTATCACCACAATATTTCAGTTCGGGGCGATAAAGCTTAATTGCCTTCTTTTGGCATTGCTCCTCTAGCCTTCTGCGAAGCTCTGAGTTTGCCGAGACGCCACCTGCAACTGCAATCTGTTTATAGCCGAGCTCTGCTGCAGCCGACATTGTTTTATCAATAAGCATATCGCACACTCTTTGGCGCAAGGCAGCCGACATATCGGGTACACTGATAGTCTCACCCTTTTGCTGAGCATTATGCAGGGCATTTATAACTGCTGTTTTAAGACCTGAGAATGAAAAATCATGTTTGCCATCGGCTACATGGGGATAAGGCAATTTGTAAACCTTAGGGTCGCCCGTTTCGGCAATCTTATCGAGTTCGATACCACCAGGATAAGGCATACCCATTGCTCTGGCAGCTTTGTCGAAGCACTCCCCTGCTGCGTCGTCTCGAGTTCTGCCAATAATTCGGTAGCTTGTATAATCGAGCACCTCGCACAGATGGCTGTGACCGCCCGATACTATCAGGCACAAAAAAGGTGGCTTTAAATCTTCGGCTGTTATGTAGTTTGCGGCAATGTGACTGCGCAAATGATGAACGGGTATAAGCGGTTTATTTGCAGATAAAGCAAGACCTTTTGCAAAATTGACACCTACTAAAAGCGCACCGATAAGGCCGGGCGCATAGGTTACTGCAATTGCATCGATATCATCAAGTGTGCAACTTGCATCGGCAAGCGCTTTATCGACCACACCGACGATTGCTTCAGCATGTCTGCGAGAGGCAATTTCGGGCACAACGCCACCATAAATGCGATGCTCAGCCACCTGAGTTGCAACAACGTTTGAAAGTATCTTTCTGCCTTCGGTAACGGCTGCTGCAGTTTCGTCGCACGATGACTCTATTGCTAATATTTTCATAGCTTATTTCAGCTCCTTAACCATTGTATAAGCATCCTCCGTAGGGTGCGAATAAAAACCTCGACGGGTGCAAAGGGTGTTATAGCCGCTCTTTTGATAAAGGGCTATAGCTGCCTCGTTTGACACCCTGACATCGAGAACTATATTTAAAACTCCCTTTTCGTGGGCAGATGACTCTGCCTCTTCAAGAAGGCGCCGAGCTACCCCTTGCCTGCGGCACTCGCTGTCGACACAGATAAGCTGCAGATAGCCCTCGTCAAAAGATATTGACACTACTGCAAAGCCGACTGTTTTATCACCTTTTTGGGCGCACAAGACCACCGATTCACGGTCAAATTCGGGCAAAAAGGCAGACTCGCTCCATGAGTCGGCACAGTTGTTTTGGCTTATCGCAGAGAGAAGCGCAGCCTCATCCCGTCTTGCGGGACGAATTGC
>JAZRNG010000075.1:0-2267 GCA_045648065.1 Acutalibacteraceae bacterium
TTAACACCGTGCTGACCGAGAGCCGGACCAACAGGCGGTGCCGGAGTAGCTTTACCTGCAGGAATCTGGAGCTTGATTAAACCTACAACCTTTTGAGCCATTTTTTGCACCTCCAAATTTATGTGGTTGATGGCGACTTGCTTTAAAATTTAGCAAATCTCCCACAGGGAGATAAACTCCCTACATAATAAACGGCATTGCCGTAAATTATCGTGTTTAGTCTAAAGCAACCTCAATCTCGTTAAGACCGAGTTCGACAGGTGTTTCTCTGCCGAGCATTGAAATCATTACAACAACTACTTCCTTTTCAAGGTCGATGCTGTCAACAACACCGCTGTAGCCGTCGAACGGGCCGCTTAAGATGTTTACATAGTCCCCTACCTTGTAGTTGACTTCGACTGTTCTCTTTTCGATACCGAGGTTTATAACCTCCTGCTCTGAAAGAGGAACAGGCTTACTTCCGGGACCAACAAATCCCGTTACGCCGCGAGTGTTTCTGATGACGTACCATGCTTCATCAGTCATGGAAAGCTCTTCATCCTCGAACTCACTGCGCTTTTTGTAGATACAGGCAACCTTTACCATTACGTATCCGGGGAAAAGCTTACGCTCAACCTCACGCTTCTTGTCGTCCTTGATCTCTGTTACGATTTCAGTAGGAATACGTACCTCAAAAATCTGATCCTGCATCTTGCGGTTTTCAACAACCGTGAGAATGTTTGAGGCTACTTTGTTTTCATAGCCTGAATAGGTGTGTACTACAAACCATCTGGCGTTATCTGCCATCGTTACACCTCCAAAAGCCGATTAATTCTTCTGCCGATGCTTGTATCAGATTATTCTTCTGCTGATTCTGATGTTTCAGAAGCCTCTGAAGTCTCTGATGTTTCGTCATCCTGAGTATCAACAGTTGTTTTTTCTTCGGAAGCAGTTGTTTCTTCCTCAGCTGCTGTTGTTTCCTCTTCGGTCTGTCCTGCTGCGTCTGTGCTTGTAGCAACTACGCTTTCATTGACCGCAAGCTTCTTGAGTCCGGAAATTCCTGAACCAAGGCTGTAGTCGATAAGGAAAACGACTGCTGTTACAATTGCGACAACAACAAGAACCACACCGGTGTTCTTAAGAACTGTCTTTGCATCGGGCCAAACGATCTTCTTGGTTTCACCTTTGAAGTCCTTAAAGAAGCGCTTGGTACTCTTACCTGAACGAGCGAAGAAATTTGGCTTTTTATTCTTGCTACCCTTTGCAGCCTTAGCTACTTTTTCAGCAGCCTTGCTTTCCTCAGTTGTGGCCTTTTCAACATCGGAATTCTGGGTAACCTTCTTTTCTTTGTCAGCCATCATTCTACCTCCCGTATTACTTGGTTTCTTTGTGGAGAGTGTGCTTCTTGCAGAATCTGCAATACTTATTCATCTCCAACCTATCAGGATTGTTCTTCTTGTTTTTCATTGTGTTGTAATTGCGCTGTTTGCACTCTGTGCAAGATAAAGTGATTTTTACTCTCATGAACGGCACCTCCATTATAGGAAATTTGCGGTCGAACAAAAGCAACACTTCTTTTATTCTGACCCGTTAAGGCCTCCCTCTATTTCAGGACACAAAAATAAAGCCCTCTGCAAGAGGTACGGATAGTTTAACACATAATCCACTCCTCGTCAAGGGCTTTTTTGTATTTTTTTGAAAAAATTACAACTTTTTTCTGCTATACTATTATATATATATTATTATTCAGCCATAACCATAGACTTGATAACAATAGGCTCACAGGGCTCTGCCTTCTCACCCATTGAATTGTAATATCTTGCAACACTGCAGAATGCGTCGCAGACCTCCATGCCCTCAATAACCTTACCGAAGGCTGCATAGCTGCCGTTAAGGAAGGCACAGTCATCGCTGTAGCAGATAAAAAACTGACTTGATGCTGAATTCGGATTCTGACTTCTTGCCATTGAAATTACGCCTCTTGCATGTGAGAGTGTATTCTGTCTGAAGCCGTTGGCTGAAAACTCACCGGGGATAGTTTCATCGCTGCCGCCGCAGCCTGTTCCTTCAGGATCACCGCCCTGACACATAAAGTTGTCAACAACTCTGTGAAAGGTAAGTCCGTCATAAAAGCCTGATTTTACAAGCTTTTCAAAATTAGCAACCGTTGCAGGTGCATATTCGGGATAAAGCTCAATTGTGAACTCCCCGCCATTTTCCATAGTAACTTTAACTTTTGACATAAACAGTCCTCCAAAATGTTATTATTTAAAAATTTCAGGCCACTT
>JAZRNG010000076.1:0-6055 GCA_045648065.1 Acutalibacteraceae bacterium
GTATTGCGTTTAAGCTCGTTGTATTTAACCATTTTTATGCGACGCTGTTTTTTACGCTTGTAGTTAGAATAGAAAAAGTATGCGATGTAACCGATCACAGCGAGAATTACAAGAATGATTACGGGAACAAAGAAATGGAACCAAGGCGTATTTTTTGCATCACGGATCAGACTCTGCGAGAAGAGAAGCACGTCTCTCTTCGCATCTTCTGCTGCTACGATCTCGACAGTTCCGATCACCTGATCGGCAAAAAGGATCTCCGCCTTGCCTACGACCTCTCCCTTTTTCAGAGGAGCTTCAAGCTTTTCGGGTAAGCCGACGGGTCTGAAGCTTACGCTGTTTGAGTCGTTACCCTGAGGGACGAGTGCGAGGACTTCGCTGTTTGCTACGAGCTTTGCCGCATCAAGGTCACGGCAGTTTTCAAGCGGTACGGAGCAGACGAACTGTCCCTGCTGTGTGACCACTTCATATTTGAGATTTCTGAATGCCCAGTTATACATATGGTTGGAGTCCATAAATGCCTGATTTTCTTCTATTCCGTCACCGTCGGTATCACGGTAGTCTCCGCCCAGAGCGACAGCCATGTAGTTGTATCCGTCCTTTGAAGCGTAGGAGATAAGGCACTTACCTGCAGTCTCCGTAGAACCTGTCTTGATACCTTTTACGTTTTTGTTGTAGTAAGTGACACGGTAGGGACTGATGAGGAAGTTAGTATTTACTATACGGCGTGATTCGTGCATATTCGTTTCGGGCAGATCGTAGGTGTTACAAGCTACGATCGTTTCAAAAGCAGGGTATTTAAGTGCTGCCTTTGCCATCAGAACGAGATCATTTGCCGTAGTTTTATGAGTCGGAGAGTCGAGACCGTGAGGGTTGTCAAAGTGAGTGTTTTTACAGCCGATTGCAGTCGCCGCGTCATTCATCATCTTGACAAAGCCTTCGATTGATCCGCCGTACTCGATAGCGAGAGCCGCCGCAGCATCGTTACCACTTGGGATAAGAAGACAGCAAAGCATATCGTAAACGGTGACCGTTTCACCCGTTTTGAGTCCTGCGACGGAACTTCCCGTACCTGCGATACTCTGGATTGCGGCTTCGCTGACAGTCATTGTCCTTGTCAGATCGGGTTCGTTCTGAAGCACGACGAGAGCTGTCATAACCTTTGTGAGCGATGCAGGTGCGACTTGCTTGTCTGCATTCTTCTCAACGATGACAGAACCGTCATCAAGACTCACAAGAAGGTCAACATCACAGTTGAGCTTAACGGTATCCGTCTGCACGCTGTTGATGTAATTCTGTGCGGAGACGGGAGTGATGAGTGTAGATATGATTAATGTCAGAGAGCATATAAAAAATATCAATTTTTTCATAGACAAGACCCTCGGATTTGTAGTATTATATATGTTAGATATTATAGCAGGTTTTCGATTAAAAATAAACAGAGAAATCGAAAAAAATGTCATTTTTGAGGAGATGATTGAAAATGATCTATGTTACGGGCGATACCCACGGAGATTATAAGATATTTTCGCAGAAAAAGTTCAAAAACATAAAGGACGGAGATACTCTTATTATCTGCGGAGATTTCGGTTTTATCTGGAACGGTGACTCAAAAGAGAAAAAGGTTCTTGATAAACTTGCAAAGAAAAAGTACAATATCTGCTTCGTCGACGGAACACATGAAAACTTCACGCTTCTGAATAAATACCCCATTGTCAGCTTTGCAGGCGGTATGGCACACAAGATCAGGGATAATATCTTCCACCTTATGCGCGGTCAGATTTTTGAGATCGAGGGCGAACGTATTTTTGCAATGGGCGGCGGCGAGAGCCCCGATATCGACATACGTGAAGGCAACTCAAACTGGTCAAACGATGAGATACCGAGCCGTGACGAAATGCGCGAAGGTGCAAACAACCTTGAAAAGTGCAAGTTTGCCGTCGATTATATCATCACACACGAACCTGCTCAGAAGATTAAAAACTTCCTCAAGCTCAAGGATAACGAGCCTCTGCTTGTAAGCGGTCTGAACGCTTACTTCCAGGAGCTCAGCTCAAGCTGTGACTATACACGTTGGTTTTTCGGAAGTCTGCACGAGGATAAATTCGTTTCATCGTCTCAGGTTGCAGTCTTCAGAAATCTTGTCAATCTGCGTACGGGCGAGGTTATAGGATAGGAGATTAATATGGATATCAAGGAAATTTTATCAAAAGTCGACCACACTCTGCTCTCACAGTCAGCAACGTGGGATGAAATAAAAGCTATCTGCGATGACGGTATGAAATACGGCTGTGCTTCAGTCTGCATTCCTGCTTCGTATGTGGCACAGGCCGTCAGCTATGTTGACGGTAAATTGCCGATTTGTACGGTAATAGGTTTCCCTAACGGCTATTCAACTACTGCGGCAAAATGCTTCGAAGCAAACGATGCTGTTAAAAACGGTGCAGAGGAAATTGATATGGTTATCAATATCGGCGCACTCAAGGATAAAAGATACGACTTCCTTCTTGAGGAAATCAAAGCGGTCAAGGAGGCCTGCGAAGGAAAGCTTCTCAAGGTTATCATTGAAACCTGCCTTCTGACTGACGAAGAAAAGATAAAAATGTGTGAAATCGTATCAGCATCAGGTGCGGATTACATTAAGACATCTACAGGATTTTCGACGGGCGGTGCGACACGTGAAGATGTGAAGCTTTTTGCCGAAAACGTTGCACCTCATCTTAAGATAAAAGCTGCAGGCGGTATCGCTTCACTTGAGGATGCAGAAGATTTTATAAATCTCGGCGCATCACGACTCGGTACAAGCCGTATTGTAAAAATCATCAGAAACGAAGAAGCACAGGGTTATTGATATGAAGAGAAGCGAGCTTGTTTCCCTTGCACTTGAAGCGAGAGAAAACTCATATTCACCGTATTCCGGTTTTAAGGTCGGTGCAGCACTGCTGACAAAAAGCGGCAAAGTCTACAAAGGCTGCAACATTGAAAACTCAGCGTTTTCACCGACGAATTGTGCTGAAAGGACAGCTGTTTTTTCTGCTGTAGCTGATGGGGAAAAGGATTTTTCTGCTATCGCTATCGTTGGCGGAGCTGATGAAATCAAGGATTTTTGTCCTCCGTGCGGAGTGTGCCGTCAGGTGCTCAGCGAATTCTGTACCCCTGATTTTGAAATTAACCTTTTCAACGGTGAAGAGATAAAAACATATACTTTGGGTGAGCTTTTACCCTTGGGCTTTAAATTATAAGGAGATTACTATGGACGAGAAACTTTACTACGGCAGAGGCAAGGACTGCGACAACAAAAAGCTTATCGCTTTCCTTGACGAAGTATTTTTTATTGATGATGATCCTGAAACAAAGAGGGATTTCATCTCTATCCTTCCGAAAATTTATCACGACGAATACCGTCCTGCTTACAATAACTTTGTAGTTCAGGATGAAAACGGTGATTTCAGAGCGGCAGTCGGCAATTTCAATATCAATCTCGACGTCTGTGGAGAAGAAATCAAGGCCTGCTGTATAGGTAACGTTGCAGTCGGACTTCAGTACCGCTCGAAGGGTTATATGGTTGACCTTATGGAGATGAGCGTTGAAGAGATGATGAAAAACGGCACAGACCTCGCTTATCTCGGCGGTCAGCGTCAGCGTTACGGTTACTTTGGGTTTGAAACATCAGGTATTTCATATAACTTTGAATTCAACAAAAAAACAGCAAAGCACATTTTCAGCGGCAGAAAATCAAATCTCCGTGCAGTAAAGCTTCAGGAGAATGACACAGAAGTTTTCGCAAAGGTTGACGAACTTTACCGTAAAAATGTGATCAAGGCAAGCAGACCTATGAAGGATTATTATAGAATCATCACTTCATGGCGTCATAATCCGTATGCTATCTATGACGGAGAAGAGTTTGCAGGTTATTTCCTCATCGACTACGGCTACAGCTGGGTTTCAGAGTGTGCCGTAACAAAGCCTGAGTACTACGGTGACCTTGCACTCGCAGCACTTGAAGTAAGCGGAAAGGAAAGCATCAGAATCAATGCTGCTCCGTTTGACAAGGAAAAGCACAGCTTCCTTACGGTTAACTCTGAAAATATTTCTGTCGGCGGTTGCGAATCACTTCTCGTTCTCAATTATGAAAAGGTGCTCAGGGCTTATCTTAAGACAAAAGCGAGCTACACAAGCCTTGCTGACGGTGAGCTTACAGTACTCATCCACGGTAAAAAGGCAGACGAAAAGCTTCGCATCGCAGTTAAAAACAATGAAGTTACCGTTGAAAAATTTGACGGTGAAGCAGAAATTGAATTCACTCATTTCGAGGCAACGAGAGCTTTTCTTTCAAACTTCACTTTTGAACGTGAAAAGCTCAACGGTGCGGCACAGCAGTGGTTCCCGCTACCCGCATTCATTTTCAGCGTAGACCAGATGTAAGGAGGATTTTATATGGCAATCAATGTTTCACATTACGGCTTTATGCCTGACGGCAAGGAAGTAAAGCTTTATTCAATCTCAAACAACGAGGACGTGACACTTCAGCTCATCAACCTCGGTGCAACTCTTCAGTCCCTCTACACTCCGGATAAATACGGAAGAGTAAACGATATCACAGTAGGATTTGACAGCCTTTACGGTCACCTTAATTTTACTGACTATCAGGGTAAGGTCGTAGGACGTTACGCAAACAGAATCTGCAACGGCAGATTTTCATTGAACGGCAAGGAATATCAGCTCACACAGAACGAAAAGGACAAGACCTGCCTTCACAGCGCAGGCGAATTTTCAGACGCTGTGTGGAGTGCGATCATCACAGATGACAATGCAGTTGAGTTTTCATTCACCAGCCCTGACGGAACAAGTGGTTTCGAGGGTAACCTCACAGCTAAGGTGAAGTATACTCTCACAGAGGACAGCAAGGTTGTTATCGAATACTCTGCAGTCTGCGACAAGGATACAGTGATGAACTTTACAAATCACGTTTATTTCAACCTCAGTGGTTCAGCGATGAGCGATGTACTTGATCATGAGATGCAGATGAACGCTTCTCATTATACACCCATCGATGCTGATTCAATCCCGACAGGTGAGCTTCGTGCTGTTGAAGGTACAGCTTTTGACTTCAACACTCCGTGCACAATCGGCAAGAGAATTTATGACAATGACGAGCAGCTCACACTCGCAAGAGGCTATGACCATAACTTCTGCCTTGACCATAAGAAGGGTGAAGCTGATGTGACAGTGAAAGAACCCGTAAGCGGAAGAGTTCTTGAAATGTACACAGACCTTCCGGGTGTTCAGCTTTACACAGGCAACTTCCTTGACGGAACAGTTATAGGAAAGGGCGGTATGCCGATTATCAGGCATGCAGGATTCTGCCTTGAAACACAGTTCTATCCCGACTCACCGAATCAGCCCGACTTCCCGTCGTGCACATTCAAAGCAGGTGAGGAGTTCAGGTCAAAGACAGTTTTCGCAGTTTCGGTTGAAGAGTAATTGAATAAATGATTAATGCGACAGAAGCCTTTACAGTTTCTGCCGCATTTTTTGTGATATAAGAAAAGAGAGTCTGCGGCTCTGAAATATAACGAAATCGTGTACTAAAATTCAGTACCGAAACAGTTCTGTTTTAACGGTCGATTCGTGAATCGACCCTACGATTGTTATTTCAAAACATCCCGATAAATTTGGGTTTGTTGAACAGAATTCAAATCAACAATCGTAGGGGCGACCATTGGTCGTCCGTAAAAACGTGATTAATTAAGCGGACGCGCAATGCGCGTCCCTACTCGAATTTATTTTGTAGGGGACGGGTCGCCCGTCCCGTCAGAATTTGTACAAAATCCGCGGGAGGCGACACGCCTCCCCTACATACACGATTGGAATCGGGTATTATGTTTCAGTGTCGCAGACCCTCAACTATTCAATATTATCTCTTATCTATTATCTGCAAAGGTGAAAACCTTTGCTCGACAAACCCGAATCTGTTTATCACAATATTTTCTTAATTATATCTTTTTCCCACACTTTTTTCAACGATTAAATATATTCACTTGAAATTTTATCT
>JAZRNG010000077.1:0-5989 GCA_045648065.1 Acutalibacteraceae bacterium
TGACAATTCTAACGGTTACGCTATGCCCGGTTGGGAGACTGAGCGTATGGGCGAGATTAAAGAACTGTTTGAAAAATACAAGAATATAACCGCTGACGATATGTGGAATAATCTTAAGCATTTCCTTGAAGAGATTATTCCTGTTTGCGAAGAGTGTGACGTCAGAATGGCTATTCATCCGGACGATCCACCGTGGGATATATTTGGTCTTCCACGTATTATCAAGAATATTGAAGATATCAGAAAGTTTCTTAAACTTGTTGATTCTCCGTATAACGGTCTTACTTTCTGTACGGGTTCTTTGGGTGCAAGCAGTAAAAATGACCTTCCTGCAATGATTCGCGAGGTAGGCGACAGAATTTATTTTGCACATCTCAGAAATATCAGAATACGCGAAAGCTGGTTTAATGAAACATCTCATCTTTCAGAAGACGGATCACTCGATATGTATGAAATAGTGAAAGCCTTGCAGGATGCAGGTTTTGACGGTTATATCAGACCTGACCACGGTAGGATGATCTGGGGTGAAGTCGCACGACCGGGATACGGTCTTTATGACAGAGCACTCGGTGCAGCTTACCTCAATGGACTCTGGGAAGCTGTGGAAAAGTCGAAGTAATACGGAGGAATTTATTATGACAGAGCATAAAAGTCTTAAAGATAAAGTTGCGGTAATAACAGGTGGTGGCGGAGTACTCTGCTCAGGTTTTGCAAAAACACTCGCAAAGCAGGGCGTCAAAGTGGCTGTGCTCGACCTTAATGAAGCTGCAGCACAGAAGGTTGCTGATGAGATCGTTGCTGACGGTGGCACAGCGATTGCTGTTGGTTGTAATGTTCTTGAACCTGAAAGCATGAAAGCGGCAAGAGATGTAATCGCTGAAAAGCTTGGTACATGTGATATTCTTCTCAACGGTGCAGGCGGTAACAATCCGAAGGGTACAACTACAAAAGAAACACTCGAGAAGATCGATCTTATCGAAAAAGATGAGAATGTCAAGACCTTCTTTGATCTCGATCCTCAGGGTATTTCTTTCGTGTTTAATCTTAATTTTCTTGGTACGCTTATACCTACTCAGATTTTTGCAAGAGATATGGCGATGAAGGATGACAGCTGTATTGTTATGGTTACATCAATGAATGCATTCCGCCCTCTTACAAAAATTCCTGCTTATTCCGCAGCTAAGGCGGCTGTTGCGAACTTTACACAGTTTATGGCAGTACACTTTGCTGAAATGGGAATCAGAGTAAATGCAATCGCTCCGGGATTTTTCTCAACTCAGCAGAATAAAACTCTTCTCTGGAACGAGGACGGTACGCCGACCGCAAGAACAGGAAAGATTCTTGCAGCCACACCTATGGGTAGATTCGGTGAACCTGAAGAACTTTCGGGTGCACTTCTTTTCCTTTGCGATAAGGAGTATTCAGGCTTTGTAACCGGTACAACGATTGCTGTTGACGGCGGTTTCAATGCTTATTCAGGTGTGTAAAATAATTGAGATGAGGTGGCAGTATGTCTGCTCTGGTCAGCGTAATCATACCGGTTTACAATCTCGAAGAGTATATTGAAAATTGCATAAAAAGTATTCTTAATCAGACTTACAAAAATGTTGAAGTTATATGTGTTGATGACGGAAGTAAGGATTCTTCGGCTGAAGTAATTTCAGAGTTATGTAAAACTGACGAAAGAATAAGATATATTTATCAGGAAAATGCAGGCGTTTCTGCAGCTCGTAACAAAGGCCTTGAGTCTGCCGACGGTGAATACATAATGTTCATTGACGGTGACGATTATATGCATAATCAGGCTGTTGAAATACTTGTCGGATGTATCGGAAAAAGTGATTACGGAATGGTTTCTGCACACCAGAAATCAACTTATGATCTTGATGAAGAGATGCCGCTTATTGAATCTTACGATTGCCATGAGGCTTCGCACGAGGAGCTGTTCAGAACGGTAAACGGTAATGTTATAGGTAAATCCTCCTGTGCGAAAATTTTCAGACGTGAAGATGCCGTGAAGGCGAGATTTCCGGTGGGGATTGCAAACGGTGAAGATGCAAATTATATTATACGTTTGCTTTCGACGGGTATTAAAACTGCTATAGTTGATCTTACTCTTTATTACTACTACACACGTGAAAATTCCTGTGTTACCTCAGACTTTACTGAAAGTAAATTTTCAATCACATTGTCTTTTGATGATTTATGTGAGTTTCTCAAAGATTCCGAATACTCGTTTCTGAAGGCATACTGTCTGCAGTACCTTTATCAGTCGATATTTTATAACAGAACAAGTTCGATAGGTACTCCTGCACAGAAGTATGTTCTCAGAGAAAGTAAACGTATCGGCGAGAAGTGGCTTGATGATTTTAAAAATAATAACGATATTGATGCAAATATAAAAAAGCTTTTTGTACCTTTCTTCAGATCAAGGCATTTGTATGAGATTGCAAGAATGGTAAAAGATCCGACTATGTTTGTTTTTTATGTCAAACGACCATTTAAAAGATTTAAGAAGAAAGGATGAACGATATGGATTTGAAATTAAGACCGCAGAATGAATGCGCTTTTGATATGATTTCACTCGGAGAGGTTATGCTCAGACTTGATCCGGGTGATGGAAGGATCAAAACAGCCAGAAGTTTCCGTGTATGGGAAGGCGGCGGAGAGTATAACGTTGCAAGAGGCCTCAGAAGATGCTTCGGACTGAAGACATCTGTTGTCACAGCTTTTGCTGACAACGAAGTCGGTCGACTCGTTGAGGATTTTATACTTCAGGGTGGTGTTGATACTTCATTGATAAAATGGGTTAAATATGACGGTATCGGCAGAACTGTACGTAACGGACTCAATTTTACCGAAAGAGGTTACGGTATAAGAGGAGCTGTAGGTGTTTCTGACAGAGGCAATACTGCTGCTTCACAGCTTAAAGCAGGCGATATTGACTGGGATTATATTTTTGGTACTCTCGGTGTCAGGTGGCTTCATACGGGTGGTATTTTTGCCGCTCTTTCAGACACAACTGCCGAAGTTGTTATTGAAGCTGTCAAGGCTGCGAAAAAGTACGGCACAATCGTTTCCTATGACCTTAATTACCGTCCTTCACTCTGGAAGGATATCGGTGGTAAGGAAAAGGCACAGCAGGTCAATAAAGAAATAGCAAAGTATATCGACGTTATGATTGGTAACGAAGAAGATTTCACAGCTTGCCTCGGTCTTGAAGTCGAAGGTAATGATGAAAATCTGAAAGAACTGAATCTTGACGGATATTTCAAGATGATTGAAAATGCTGTTAAGGTTTATCCTAATTTTAAAGTTATAGCTACTACTTTACGCACAGTAAAAACAGCTACTGTAAATGACTGGAGTGCTATATGCTGGGCTGATGGAAAAATTTACAAGGGACTTGAACTTCCGGCACTTGAGATATATGACCGCGTAGGCGGAGGAGATAGCTTCGCATCAGGTCTCGTTTACGGTCTTATGACCACAGGTGATGCGCAGACTGCTGTTAATTACGGTGTAGCCCACGGTGCACTTGCTATGACAACTCCGGGCGACACTTCAATGGCAAGCAAAGCTGAAGTCGAAAGAATTGTCAGCGGTGCAGGAGCAAGAGTACAGAGATAAGGAGTTTTTAGAATGGATAAAGAAAGAATTTTAACCAGAATTCAGGACTGCGGTATTGTTGCCGTTGTCCGTGCTGAAAGCACAGATAAAGCTGAGCGAATTGTGGACGCTTGCATGGAAGGCGGAGTTGCTGCGATCGAGCTTACTTTTACAGTTCCTCATGCTGACAGAGTTATTGAGGAACTCGCAAAAAAATATGACGAAAACGATATCATCCTCGGTGCAGGTACGGTAATGGATGCTGCGACCGCACGTATAGCAATGCTCAGCGGTGCTCAGTACATCGTAAGTCCGTATCTTGATCTTGAGACTCTTAAGATGTGTAATCGCTACAGAGTAGCTATGATGCCGGGCATTATGACTGTTCGTGAAGGTGTTATGGCTATGGAAAACGGTGCAGATATTCTCAAAGTTTTCCCCGGCGACCTTTTTGGACCGAAGATTATCAAGGATATCAGAGGTCCCATCCCTTATGCTAAGATGATGCCCACAGGCGGTGTTGATGTTAACAATGTAGGCGAATGGATCAAGGCAGGCGCCGTAGCAGTAGGTGCAGGTTCATCACTTACAGCAGGTGCCAATACAGGCGATTATAAAAAGATTACAGAGACAGCTAAGCAGTTCGTTGAAAATATCAAGGCTGCAAGAGCTGAGTTAAAATAATATTTCAGAGGTACAGTTACTATGTTTGTAGACATAGCGAAAATTAAAATCAAAGCAGGCGACGGCGGTAACGGAGCTGCCGCTTTCCACCGAGAGAAGTATGTCGCTGCAGGTGGTCCTGATGGCGGTGACGGTGGCAGAGGCGGAAATATCGTTTTTAAAGTGAATGATAATCTTGCCACTCTTGCCGATTTCCGTTACAAGAGAAAGTACAAAGCTCCTAACGGTGAACCCGGTCAGACAGGTCGCAGAAACGGCCGAAAAGGCGAGGATCTCATTATCGAGGTGCCGAGAGGTACGGTTGTTCGTGAGATTCAAAGCGGTAAAGTTATGGCTGATATGTCTGATGATGACGAGTTTATTGCTGCAAAGGGCGGTAGAGGCGGATGGGGTAATGCTCATTTTGCTACACCAACGAGACAGGCTCCTCGTTTTTCAAAGCCCGGTGTGCCGGGTGAAGAGTGGGAGGTCAGTCTTGAACTCAAGCTCCTTGCTGACGTAGGTTTGCTCGGATTTCCGAATGTAGGTAAATCGACACTCATATCAGTAGTAAGTCAGGCGAAACCGATTATTGCCGATTACCACTTCACAACACTCACACCTGTTCTCGGAGTTGTTTCCATGGGTGAAGGTAATTCTTTTGTTATGGCAGATATTCCGGGTCTTATTGAGGGTGCCAGTGACGGAATAGGTCTTGGCCACGAGTTCCTTCGCCACGTTGAGCGTTGCCGTCTGCTTGTTCATATTATTGATGCAGCAGGCAGTGAAGGCAGAGATCCTATTGAGGATTTCAACACCATCAACGCCGAACTTGTCAAGTTTAATCCTGATATGAAGGACTTGCCGCAGATAGTCGTAGGCAATAAAATTGACCTTGCGACCGATGAACAGCTGGAAAATCTTGAAAAGTACTTCACCGAAAGAGGTTATCAGTATTTTACGATGTGTGCACCAATAGTTGAGGGTACTCAGGAGGTTATCAATGCTGTTGCCGCAAAACTTGCGACTCTTCCTCCGATAAAGAAGTTTGAAAAGGAAGAAATTCCGGCAGAATTCTTCGAAAAGAACAGTAGCGGTAAGTTTACAATTACTGTCGAAGATGATATGTATTTCGTTGAAGGTGAGTGGCTTCTTAAGATATTGCAGAGAACCGATCTCGATGATTATGAGTCATTGCAGTATTTTCAGAGAGTTTTGCAGTCAAGCGGTATCATAGATGCACTTGAAGAAAAAGGAATACAGGAAGGCGACACGGTTGTTATTTATGACCTTGAATTTGACTTCGTGCCGTAATTGAAAAATGGAAAGATTATTAAAAGAGAAAGATATTAAACCGAATGAATTGAGCCCGTTGACGCTTGCGTTTATAGGTGATACTGTTTTTGATCTGCTTGTCAGAGAAAGTCTTATATGTCAGGCTAACAGACCTGCAAATGACCTTCATAATCTGGCCGTGCAGAAAGTAAAGGCATCTGCACAGGCAGGCTTTGTTGAAAAGCTTTTGCCTCATCTGACAGAAAAAGAGATTGCAGTCTATAAAAGAGGTCGTAATGCAAAATCAGGACATTTGCCTAAAAATGCATCACAGAGCGATTATCATATGGCAACAGGATTTGAATCGCTTATTGGTTACTTGTATCTTTCAAATGAAATTGAACGAATAAAAGAACTTTTTTACATTATTGAAAACTGACGG
>JAZRNG010000078.1:0-4068 GCA_045648065.1 Acutalibacteraceae bacterium
AAGCCTTCTCTTGTGTACTCAGTATCGTTGGCTTTGAATTCAGCCTTTGTGACAGCTGTTGCGATGTCGAGCTCACGTCTGTACTTTTTAGCACACATATGGACGTTGGATGTTATCATAAGTCTGCCGAGCTGAAGATACCATTCGCAGTCATCGCCCGTGAAGTTTTCTTCAATGTAATCTCTTGATTCGATCATTTTGCCGCTTAATGCGAGTTCACGCGCTTTGACAAAATGCTCAAATTTGTTTTCAACAGTATATTTATGTGAATAACCTGACCAAAGAGTGTCGAGGTTAAGGCCGATAGTTTCTTTGTCGCAACCACCGAAAACCATAGCACCGAGGCTACCGTTTCCGAGAGGAAGTGCCTCAACCCACTCTTTGGCAGGGTGATTGTACCATAAAATGTGTGAACCGAGTCCCATAAAAATTACCTCCGTAATCAAATATACATAAAGTATACATTATACACATAATTAAAGTCAATCGCTTGTATTGCAATTTTTGACTTTTTATTATAGAATATATAAAGTATAATTTGTATTTGCGAATGGAGAAATTATGGCTGACAAAGTTTTGATAATAGGAGCAGGTGCAGCGGGACTGATCGCTGCAGGTACGGCATCGGCATACGGGAAGGATGTAACTCTTCTCGAACGTAATGAGCGTCCTGCCCGTAAGGTGGTCATCACGGGTAAAGGAAGATGTAACGTTACAAATAATTGTAAAGAACTCAGCGAACTTATCGCCAATGTTCCGGTCAACGGACGTTTTCTTTACAGCGCATTTTCTAATTTTATGCCGTCGGATACGATTGAACTGATTGAAGATATGGGAGTCCCTCTCAAATGTGAAAGAGGTAACCGCGTTTTTCCTGTTTCTGACAAGGCACTTGATATCGTTGATGCACTCGTTCGTTACGGTACTGATGACGGTGCACAGATTGTCAATGCGAGGGCAAAAGAGCTTATTATAGAAAACGGTGAGCTTAAGGGTGTACGTACCTTTGACGGTGAAGAGTTTTACGCCGACAGCGTTCTTGTTGCGACAGGCGGAATGTCATATCAGGCAACGGGCTCAACGGGTGACGGATATGATCTTGCACGTCAGGCAGGACACACCATAGTTGAACCGAAACCGTCTCTTGTTCCGCTTAATGCACATGAGGGTTTCTGCTCGGAGCTTATGGGACTTTCACTTCGTAACGTCGGGATGAAAGTTATCGATACAAAACGAAACAATAAGGTCGTGTATGAGGATTTCGGAGAAATGCTCTTCACCCATTTCGGTGTATCGGGTCCGATGGTGCTTTCGGCAAGTTCACACCTTCGGGATATGGAAAAGGGAAGATATATCATTAATATTGACCTCAAACCTGCACTTGACTACGAACAGCTTGATGCAAGAATACTGAGAGATTTTTCAGAAAATACTAATAAAAATTATATCAATTCACTCGGTGCACTCCTGCCGAGGAAGCTGATTCCGGTTGTGGCAAAGCTCAGCGGAATCAAACCGACCGTCAAGGTCAATCAGATAACGCGTGAAGAACGCCGCAGACTGGTTGAGCTGCTCAAAGAATTCAAGGTGACTGTGAAGGGATTCAGACCGATTGACGAGGCGATCATTACTTCTGGCGGGGTCAGTGTTTCGGAGATAAATCCGAAAACTATGGAATCCAAACTTTTAAAGGGTCTTTATTTTGCAGGTGAGGTTATCGACGTTGATGCATATACAGGCGGATTCAATCTGCAGATTGCATTTTCGACAGGTAAACTCGCAGGTGAAAATTTATAATTACGGGAGAATATATTATGGCTATCAATATTGCAATCGACGGACCTGCAGGTGCAGGTAAAAGCAGCATCGCAAAGTTCGTTTCAAAGGAACTCGGTTATATTTATGTTGATACGGGTGCGTTGTACAGAACAGTCGGTCTGTACTCAATCCGTAAAGGAATCGACACTAAGGACGCACAGGCAGTAACAGCCACACTAAAGGATATTGAGGTGAAACTCGGCTTCGTTGACGGTGCACAGCACGTTTTTCTCAATGGAGAAGATGTTTCTGATGCTATCAGAACACCGGAAGCTTCTATGGGTGCGTCAAATGTTTCAGCAATTCCTGCAGTAAGAACATTTCTCTTCGATCTGCAGAGAGATATAGCAAAAAGTAATAACTGCATTATGGATGGAAGAGACATCGGCACGGTCGTGCTTCCTGATGCACAGATAAAGCTTTTCCTTACGGCATCACCTGAGGCAAGAGCTGAAAGAAGATATAAGGAGCTTATAGAAAAGGGAGAAAAGGTTGATTTTCAGGATGTTCTCGATGATATCAACAAGCGTGACTATCAGGATTCCCATCGTGAAATCGCACCTCTCAAGCAGGCTGAAGATGCTATACTCGTTGACAACAGCGGTTGCAACCTTGAAGAAGGCGTAGCTCTCGTCATAGGTATTATCAAGGAAAAACTCAACTGACAGGGGAGAATTATGTCTTACAAATTCAATTTTAAAAAGACGGACTCAAGATTGTCATATCATCTTCTCAGACCGTTAGCGAAGTTTATTATAAAAGTCAAGTACAAGGTAAACTATATAGGTATAGAAAATCTGCCTGAAAACGGTGCTTATATCCTTGCGTCGAATCACATTACGGCACTTGATCCTGTAATGATTGCTGCAGCGTGTAAGAGACCGATGCACTTTATGGCTAAGAAAGAACTCTTTGAAAATAAACTTTCGGGCTGGTTTCTGACCGGACTGAATGCCTTTCCGGTTGACCGAACAAAGTTTGATGAGGAATCGATAAACTACGCCATTGAAATAGTCAGAAACGGCGACATACTCGGAATTTTCCCGGAAGGTACACGTTCACCTGATTTTACACCCAAAGCAGGTAAGGGCGGAACGTGTTACATAGCAAAAGTGTGCAAGTGCGATGTCGTGCCTGTTTCTATTTATACAAGCGATGAAGCAAAAAATGGTACGAAGCTTACTATACGGTACGGTAAGCCTATAAGGTATGAAGAGCTGAAGTTTAATCCTGAAAGTATGAAAATGAAGGATTTGCGACATGCCACAAACCTTATTATGGAACGAATTACAGATTTATGGAGATTAGGACATGGAGATTAAACTCGCAAAAACAGCAGGTTTCTGCTTTGGAGTCAACCGCGCTGTTGATATGCTTTACGGTATGGTTGAAAACGGAGAAAAGGTATGTACTCTCGGACCGATAATTCATAATCCGCAGGTTATTGATGACCTCGCAGGAAAAGGTGTTGTCATAATAGAAAATGAAAACGTTGTGCCTGAGAATACAAAGGTTGTCATCCGTACACACGGTGTTGAAAAAAAGGTGATCGACACGCTCAGGGAAAATAATGTCGATTTCTGTGATGCAACCTGTCCTTTTGTACGAAAAATTCATAAGATTATCACTGAAAATTCGGATGAAAATACGTTTGTTATGATAGCCGGTGATGAAAATCATCCGGAGGTACAGGGCATACGAAGCTATTGCGAAGGCGAAAGCGTAGTGTTTAAAAACAGTGAAGATCTGGAGAAATTTGCAGAAAACAACAAAGAATATTGTGAAAAAGAAATTTTAGTGGTATGGCAGACGACTTTTAATACCGTAGAATACGAAAAATGTTTAAAAATAATAAAAAAACACTATACAAATGCAAAAATTTTTGATACAATATGTAGTGCTACTAACGAGCGGCAGGAAGAGGCGATGCGTTTAGCCCGGACCTGTGACGCTATGATCATAGTAGGAGGACGGCAAAGCTCCAATACTGCGAAGTTGAAGGCTGTATGTGAGAACTGTTGTCCGACCTATCTGATCGAGACTGCAGAAGAGCTTTCTTCGATAGATCTGAGCAGCTACGAAAAGATAGGTGTAACCGCAGGAGCTTCCACTCCGGCGGCAATCATAAAGGAGGTACTTTCAACAATGTCGGAAAACACAAACGCAATCGAAAACGTTATTGAAACAGCAGAGGAGGTGGCAGTTACTTCTAACGCTGAAGATATGAGTTTTATGGAGGCACTCGAAGAG
>JAZRNG010000079.1:0-5152 GCA_045648065.1 Acutalibacteraceae bacterium
TAGAATATTCAATTAATATCGTAGGGGCGACCATCGGTCGTCCGCAAAAATTCTGCTTAATTCAACGGACGCGCAATGCGCGCCCCTACGAACACACAGTCAATTTGTGCAAAACCAAAGAACACAACAAACCCGAATTTGTAATGTACAAAAAGAGTGGCTTTTCAGCCACTCTTCGTTTATTTATAGGGTATTGATTAACCGAAATATATCTCAAGAAGATACTTAACTATTTTTTTGCTCTGCTTTAGAAATATTTTCCATAATACGCTTAAACTCATCATTGTCACCTGAGTTACACATTGTAATATGCAATGCGATATCTGGTGTATTCTTAGTAATGAAACGAGCCAGATCACCTTTGGATTTCACAAAGTCAGGGATAGGAGTCTTTTTAGTCGTCTGTGAATTTCCACCATAGGTTGATGTAATAATACAACGCTGCACATGATTATACTCAACTGATGAACCGAAAAAACCGCTGTTGGTTGCTATACAACTTGAACCCAACGAAATACTATCAGTCAGGATTTCGTCCTCTGCTTGCTGCTGCTTTTTTCCGCAGTAATAACAATAGCGATGTTCAGCGTTTATGGTTCGAATACATCCTATACATTTTTTTGTGTTATCAATATCCATATTAACCTCTGTATCTCTAAAGAAGAAATAAGAACCTTGATTTGTTGCGGTAATATAAAAGATGTCAGTCCTCTTGATAGCCACAATTCGTGCAAGTTCCGAATTTAATAGCGTTTATGTCGTAGCCATATCTTTCAAAGCTCATTCCACACTTCGGACACATAAACCAAACGTGACATTCACGCATCGGAGGTTCTTCTAAAGCTGACCGGAATTGATCGGTCTTTGTACCACAATGTGGACAAAAATTGTAAGAAGGTTTTAATTTCTGTCCACAGTACTTGCAAATCTTCATTTAACCGAAATATCTCTCAAGAAGACCCTGGAATGCTTTTCCGTGTCTTGCTTCGTCACGAGCCATTTCGTGAACTGTATCGTGGATAGCGTCAAGGTTAGCTGCCTTTGCTCTCTTAGCGAGATCAAACTTACCTGCTGTTGCACCGTTTTCTGCTGCAACTCTGAGCTCAAGGTTCTTCTTTGTTGAGTCTGTTACAACTTCGCCGAGAAGCTCTGCAAACTTAGCTGCGTGCTCTGCTTCTTCGTATGCTGCCTTTTCCCAGTAAAGACCGATTTCCGGATAGCCTTCACGGTGAGCAACTCTTGCCATTGCAAGATACATACCAACTTCTGAACATTCACCTTCGAAGTTTGCACGAAGATCCATGATGATGTCTTCTGAAACACCCTGAGCTACGCCTACAACGTGCTCTGCTGCCCATGAAAGATTGTTTTCTTCCTGCTTTGTGAATTTTTCTGCCGGAACCTTACACTGCGGGCAGAATTCAGGTGCTGAATCTCCCTCGTGAACATAACCGCATACGCTGCATACCCATTTTGCCATAATAAATTACCTCCAAAATAAATTTAAATAATTTGATTTTTATATTCAATGCAGACATCCGTTACATACACCGATAAATGTTATTGTGTGTGATGTAATCTGACCGTCCACAAAGTTTACTGCATTTTTTTCGATATCCTCAAGCACGGGGTAGGCAACATCATAAAGTCTTTTACATTCCGAGCAGAGCATATGATAGTGATTTCTGGCGTTGCCGTCAAAGTGATCAGCTCCGCCGACTGAGAGCTTCTGGATTGTACCGTCTTCAGAAAGCATATTCAGATTTCTGTAAACAGTTCCGAGACTTAAGTTCGGCATTTTAAGCTTGAGTGCCAGATAAATCTCTTCTGCTGTAGGATGATCATATCTCTGACATAACTCGCTGATAATAGCATCTCTTTGCTTACTGTGTTTTGTTACTGCCATTTTATGACCTCCTTCTGTTCTCAAGTCAACGATAATGATAATTGTTACTATTATTATAATTAATTTTCAGAGAAAGTCAATACTTTTTTGAAAAATTTTTGACTTTTTTTCTTTTCTGAGTTAATATGTACCGGTAGCTCTTATTTTATATTAAAAAGGATGAAAAAAATGAAGAAATTTATTATATGTATATCAATTTTTACTGTTATGATTTCAATGTTTGTTGCTTGCGGTGATAAAGGTGAAGAAGCTGAGTCAACGACATCTGCTCCGACCACGTATTCAATAAGCCACATAGATGATGATTACTCTACGACAAAACCGTCATTTACTGCAGGTGCGGTTGCAACGAGTGAAAGAATCGATAATGATGACAAAGCATATGTAATCGCTTATTATGATGAAAATGGATTCCGTACAAAAGAGGAAGTGTATGAAAACGGAAAAATGATGTATTATTACGTCTCTGCAGGTAATGACGATATGGGTAATATGACTCAGGTTAAATATTACACACCCGGAGGAAAATTTGTTGCGGCTTACGATAACGGATTTTTCTTTGATGCAAACGGAAACAAAATCAGCGAAACTTCATTTGAAGCTTTGCTTGGAATTTAATACTAAAGGCTGTGTACGATGATTGTACACAGCCTTATTTTAATTGATTTTATTTACTTTACCTTTGACGATGTGAAATTTATTTCTCGTTGCAAGGGTTAGCAAAGGTCCGTCGGATTTAAGGTTATCCGTATAAACATCTCTGACGGTGTATTCTGCCGCATCTCTCTTCATACGAACGATTTTTTCTTCGTCCTTGCAGTTTGGGCCTATTGCCTTACCTGTCTTCGGGTCAAATTCAGTCGCTACGATCAGATCAACACCGAGCTTGTCACAGATAGGCTTGATCTGAAAAACAGGAGATGCAGAGCAGACGATAGTTTTGACACTTCTGTCACGGTTCAAAAAGTACGGATTTATCTTATGAGCGTACTTCTCCCAGAAAAGCTTTGTTTCTTCTTCGCAGTCGACACTTTTCAACGGGGAGTAAAATGCCTCCTTGAATTTTTCGGTCGGAACAATTCCAAGAGCGAATCCGATAAGTGTTACTATATGACCGGGGATATTCAGAAGAAATCGCGGATGTCTTCTTAACTCAAAAAGATAAAAGTATGTGCCCGATTCACCGTTGAATATTGTTTTGTCAAAATCGTAAACGTCAGCAATCATTAAAATTCAACATCCTTTTTGCCGTCAAGGGTTACGTTTATAGTTTTGTCACCGTAGACGATTTCGTAGTCACCCTTACCGTCAAGAGTAAGCTTTGTGAGCTTGTTGTCTGCCCAGTCGATGTCAACCTTCACGCCGCCTTTTGCTGTAAGACCGTGGATGTGACCGTCAGCCCATTTGTCAGGAAGTGCGGGAAGGATGAGGATTCTGTTTTCGTAAGACTGCATAAGTGCCTGAGCGATACCGCTTGTTGCACCGAAGTTACCGTCAATCTGGAACGGCGGATGAGCGTCAAACATATTCGGGAATGTGCCGCCTCTGCCACGTGGGTATCTCGGATTGATGTATCTGAGCTGATTGTCAATGAGCTTGATAACCTTATCCTTGTCGCGCAGTCTTGCCCAGAAGTTGATCTTCCAGCCGAGGCTCCAGCCTGTACCGTTGTCACCGCGAAGCTCAAGTGTTTTTCTTGCAGCCTGAGCGAGTTCGGGAGTTTTATCAACTGTGATAAGATCTGCAGGGAAGAGAGCGTAAAGATGTGACACGTGACGATGGTGCTGGTCAAATCCGATTTCATCCTTATACCATTCGAGAAGCTGACCCTTTGAGCCTGTTCTGAAGGGAAGGAGCTTTTCTGTTTTTTCTTTGATTTCAGCAATTACTTCACTGTCTGTACCGAGCACATCAGCAGCTTTGAGTGTATTTTGGAAAAGGTCACGGATGATACCCATTGTCATATATGTAGTTTCGCTGACTGAACAGTCCTGACGTCCGATTTTATATTCGTTTTCAGGTGAAGTTGCAGGAGCGAAAATGAGATAACCGTCTTTGTCTTCGATGAGAAGATCAAGGCAGAATCTTGCAGCAGATTCCATAATCGGCAATGCAGTTTCCTTAAGGAAATCCTTGTCGAGAGTGTATTCGTACTGCTCATAGAGGTGACGGCAGAACCATGCACCTGCCATCGGCCAGAATGACCATACGGGATTACCCTTTGAAGGAGTGGGGATTCTCCAGAGGTCTACGTTGTGGTGAACGCAGAAGCCGTTTGCATTGTAGTAATTCTTTGCAACCTCTTTACCGGAAACAGAAAGCTCCTTGATGAAATCGATAAGAGGAGCGTTAAGTTCAGGAAGTGAGCAGGTCATTGTGGGCCAGTAGTTCATCTCTGTGTTGATATTTGTGGTATAGTTTGAACGCCACGGTGAACACATTCGGAAAGTCCAGATACCCTGAAGTGTCATCGCCTGAGAGCCTGGACGTGAACCTGCGATTGTGAGATAACGGCCGTAGTTGAAGAGAAGACAGTAAAGGTCATTATCGTTGTTCTTATTGTGAAGGAATTCGTGAAGTCTGCGGTTTGTGGGAGTGCCGTCTTTCTTGCTGTTGCCAAGGTCGATTGACACTCTGTCATAGTACTTTTTGTGATCAGCGATGTGTCTTGACTTAAGCTCGTCGACACCCTTTTCGACAGCAGAAGCAATGATTTCGCGACAGATACCCTCATAATCCTTAGTTGACTGATAAAGGGGCTTGTCCCAGGATTCAAAATTGCTTTCAGCTGTGAGGATGATGTGTGCATATGTAGCGTCAGAAACATTAAGATATTTCTTCGTTGCTTTGAGCTGACCGTCGGTCACAACCTTGAACATACAGCAGAATTCAATACCCTTTTTCTCGCCTTCGTAGTATTCAGGACCGGGAATAGGGTCATTTGAAAAATCAACGTGAGACGGGCAGACACCTCGTAAAATATAAGTATCTCCGCTGATTTCAACGTCATACTTCAGATCGCATCTGATCATTGCATTGAAGTCAAGCTTTTTTTTGCCTGAAGCGGTCATTGAGTAAACGAGTACCTTATCAGGGTTGCTGATAAAGCCTTCTCTTGTGTACTCAGTATCGTTGGCTTTGAATTCAGCCTTTGTGACAGCTGTTGCGATGTCGAGCTCACGTCTGTACTTTTTAGCACACATATGGACGTTGGATGTTATCATAAGTCTGCCGAGCTGAAGATAC
>JAZRNG010000080.1:0-7170 GCA_045648065.1 Acutalibacteraceae bacterium
CAACTCTGTGTGCGTAGGGATGGGCCTCCCGGACCATCCGCGGAATCTGCTGAAAAACGGACGGTCGAGGACGCCCGTCCCTACGATTCCGATTGGATTGATTTCGTAGGGGAGCATATTAGGCTCCCGCTAAATTCTGCACAAATTGGCGGGCAGATGATATCTGCCCCTACGACTTTACTCGAATTTATTTTGTAGGGGACGGGTTTCCCGTCCCGTCAAAATCTGTACGGAATCCGTGGGAGCCGAAACGACTCCCCTACATACACGACTGGAATCGGGTATTATGTTTCCGTGTCGCAGACCCTTAAATATTCGTTATTATCTCTTATCTATTATCTATTATCTGCAAAGGCTTTTTCTTTGCTCGACAACCCCGAATTTGAAGACAATAAAAAAATTGCAGAAATTAATCTGCAATCCTTTACTCTTTTATATAATTCACATTTTCAATTCGTTTTAATAAAGTAACGCTGGAGATAGGGGAGATGTACATTATTTTTTCTTTCGTTTTTTTATCGTAAGTAAGCACAAAAGATTTTGGCAATTCATAACCTACTGTTATAACCTTTTTTTCCTTTGTCATCGTTGAAAGAAAATCTCTTGTCGACTTCATAACCGTTGAAGTATCGAGGTCAAAAATTCCTATAATATCTTCAGTTGTAATAATAGTATCCTGGCCAAGGTGCAGAAACATTATATCACCACTTTATTTTTTTACTTTACCATCTGTTATTTTAAATGTTTTATCCGACTTTATTTTTCTTAAATGAGATCTGTCACAGCAGGTGACAAATACCTGCCATCCGTCAAAATATTTTATGAGATATTTCTGACGTTTTCCGTCAAGCTCGCTCATAACATCGTCAAGCAGAGCGATAGGCTGTTCACCTGAATATTTTCTCAAAATAGATGCTTCACTAAGCTTCAGAGCAAGAGCACAAGAGCGTTGCTGACCCTGAGAACCGTAGCTTCTCGCATCCATACCTGAAAGGAATATATTAAGATCATCCTTATGAGGTCCTGCACTCGTCGCAAGTCTGAAAATATCTTTTTTATGATTTTTTACACTCTCATTATAAAGTATCTCTGACCATTCTTTTGCACTGTTTCCCGTTTCTTTTAAAGAATTAAGATATGCAATTTCCATCTTTTCTCTGTCAGACGAAATCTCACGATAAACATCAGAAGAAAACTCTTTGAGATCCTCTATATAATTGAGTCTGTAATCTATTATCTTACCGCCGTAGCGTGCGATCTCTTCATCGAAGACGAAGAGCAACTCTTCACCCTTTGAGGACTGACTGATCTGCTTTAAAAGGGCGTTACGCTGAAATACCGCTTTGTTATACTTTGAAAGTAAAACTGCGTAATTCGGGCGTACAAGCGAAATTGCGATATCGAGAAATTTTCTCTTTTCAGACGGACCGTCCTTTATAACAGAAAGAACAGACGGTGAAAAAACCACCGCCTGAATTTCTCCTAAAAATTTTCTCGGCGAGATTTGTTTGATACCGTTCAGATAAGCTTCTTTCTGAGTATCTATGATAAGCTTTGCGGTCTGCGACCTTTCATATGAAAAGAAATCCATATCAATTTCTGAAAACTGAGCATCTTTTTTTATCAGCTCTGCATTTTTTCTCGTGCGGAAGCTGTTGCATCCCGTGAAAAGCCAGATGCTTTCGATAATATTAGTCTTACCGTGACCGTTTTCACCGTAAATGACGTTGATTCCGTTCACGGGTTCGATTTCAATATGCTCAATGTTACGGAAATTTCTGATTGTATGCTTTTCAATATTCATATCAAACTATCTCGTATACCGTATTTTCAAACTCTACCTTGTCACCCGGATGAAGTTTTTTGCCTCTCTGGGTGCAGATTTCATTATTAACCTTTATTTCGCCATCCTGAATGACGATTTTTGCATGACCGCCCGACTGGACAGCATCGCAAAGCTTCAGAAATGAATCAAGACGGATGAAATCTGTCTGAATACTCTTCTGAACGACAGGTTTTTCTTTAATCTTTAATCTTATTTTTCTTTTATCAATCATTTTTCTTCAACCTCACAGGAAGAACAAGGAAAATAAAGCTTTCGCCCTCAGTCGGAAGTATAAGAATAGGGGAGAGAGCACCGTTGAGAAGCATTTTAACTCTGTCTGTATTACATGCTTTGAGTGCATCAAGAAGATAACGGTTATTAAAACCGATTTCAACTCTGTTACCTTCTATATCTGCAGAAACCTTGTCGTTAGCTGTGCCGAGTGCTGCGATACTTGAAATTCTGATAAAATCAGTATCAAAAACACAGTTAATAAGGCTCTTTGTTCTGTCGGTAATGATAAGAGAAGTTCTTTCGATACTATCGATAAGGCTTCTTGTATCTACTTCAACAGTTGTAGCAACAGACTGTGGAATAGTTGACTTATAGTTAAGGAATTCACCCTCAAGAAGTCTTGAAATGATGCTGTAACCATTTACTTCAAAAATGATGTGACGGCTGCCAAGACCTATCGAAACTATTCCTTCTTCATCGTCATTATCCTCAACTGAAAGCTTGAAGATTTCAGACATAGTCTTTGCAGGAACGATGAATGAAATATCCTCGCCGTGATAGTCGATTTTTTCCGTACGGATAGCCATTCTGAAACCGTCAACAGCGATGAGCTTGATCTCACCGTCAGAGATTTCAAATCTGATACCTGTATAAACTACCTTTGCATCAGTAACTGCGACAGCAAAAATAGTCTGCTTTACCATCTCTGAAAGCATTTTTCTGTTCACATCGATTGTGAAGCTTCCCTGTACTGTAGGCAGTTCAGGATAGTCATCAGCAGAGATGCCCATGATTTCATACTTTATATCACCGCTTCGGATAGTAGCAAAGTTTCTCTCGTCACAGTCGATCGTAACTGTCTGGTTCGGAATTCTGCGAAGGATCTCACAGAGAACCTTTGCATTGAGAACTATAGAACCTGCTTCTTCTACCTTAGCGTAAATTGTAGTGTTTATTCCTATTTCGAGGTCATAACCCGTAAGGTTGAGTTCACTGTTTACAGCCTTTATAAGTATACCTTCGGTGCCGGGGATAGTTGACTTTGCAGATACGGCTCTCTGAACGTTCTGACAGGCTGTGGAGAGTGATGATGTTTCGCAAACGAATTTCATTTTAATTCCTCCTGATAAGGAAATTTTTCTTTGTACCAAATAATATATTATATATATATTTAAGTAGTAGTAGTAGGGGCTGTGAAAAGTGTGGAAAACTTTTTAAAGCCTTTAGTATCAACGTTTTTTCTTAAAAATTCTTAACATCTGAAGTGTTAAAAATCTGTGGAAAAATTTGTTAAATAAAAGTCAGTGTTGAAAGTGTGGAAAGATGTTGAAAGAATGTTAAAGAAAGTGTGGAAACTTTACTTTGGCAGAGCAATAAAGTTTTTTATAAAATCTGCCTTCCTTCAAGTGCTCTTGTGAGGGTAACTTCGTCGGCATATTCGAGGTCTGCACCGACAGGTACACCGTAAGCGAGTCGTGAAACTCTGATTCCCATAGGTTTTATAAGACGGGAGATGTACATAGCTGTCGCTTCACCTTCAACTGTAGGGTTGGTTGCCATTATTATCTCCTGAACTTCATCATTATTGAGCCTTTTTAAAAGCTCTTTTATCGTGATTTCATCAGGGCCGATTCCGTTCATAGGGGAGATAGAACCGTGAAGAACGTGATAAAGGCCGTTGTATTCACGTGTTCTTTCGATTGCAATCACGTCTTTTGAGCTTTCGACTACGCAGATTGTAGAGTTATCTCTCTTTTCATCAAGGCAGATATTACATACATCTGAGTCAGTAAGGTCACAGCAGACTGAGCAACGGTGAATCTTTTCGTGAGCCAACAGAATAGTATCGGCAAATTTTTTAGCTTCGGCATCTGTCATACTGAGAATGTGAAAAGCAAGCTTCTGTGCACTCTTATGACCGATACCCGGAAGACGTTCAAACTGCTCTATAAGGTTGGCAAGAGGTACTACGTTTCGTGCCATCAGAAAAGTCCCGGGATTGAAAGACCGCCCTTAGCCTTTTCCATTCCCTGTTCCATAGCGTCGTTAGCTTTTTTGATGCTTTCATTGAGAGCTGAGATGAGAAGGTCTTCGAGCATCTCTATATCTTCAGGATCAACTACTTCAGGCTTCATCTTAACAGAAAGTACTTCGTGTGAGCCGTTTACTGTAACCTCAACAGCACCGCCGCCTACAGAAGAAGTAAATTCACTTGCTTCTACTTCAGCCTGCATTTTCTGCATATCTTCCTGCATTTTCTGAATCTGCTTCATCATGTTGCCCTGGGCACCTGCATTAGGAATTCTTGCTTTCATTTTTCATTATCCTTTCGTATCAAAGAGTATTGTCTGTCATCTTTCTGAATACCGTATATAAAAACGGGAAGAAACGAAAGACAGAAACAAAAATTTTATTTTTAATAGAAATATCTGAGCTTTTCAGATAAACTTTAAAATATTTTTTAAAGTAATTTTTAATAGGTTTTTTAAATTTTTTTTCATTCTCGGTTCCTTTTATATTGAAACGGTAAGAGAGAAGAAGTTTAATACCTCTTTCAAGATAAAAAGATGAAGCGAGAAGATTTTTTAAAGTCCTGAATTTTTCGTAAGCTATAAAACGTGTCTCTATAAGGTCAAACCATTTTTCGTGCCAGACCTCGGTATAGCTTACACTTTCAAGGTTAGTGTAATAGCAGTAAAGAGGACAGTCGACAAGAAAAACTTTCTCTGTCTTCGTCCATATATCGGCACAGAAAATAGTGTCCTCGCCGATTTTATATGTTAAAAATTTTTCGCTTTTTTTAATAAGCTCTCTTCTGATTAATTTCATACATGCAGAGGTGAGTGTAAGTTCATTTTTTGCAACGAAATCCGCATCATAGAAATTAATGAATTCTTCAGCAAAACATTCTCTGCAATTATACTCAAAAAATTTTTTATTCAATTCAGAAGTTTTTTCATATCTGCAGACAGCGATCTCACATCTGTTTTCATCTATAGCACGAAGGAGAAACTCATACATCTGCGGTTGAATAAAATCATCTGAATCGACAAATCCGAGATACTCACCTGATGAATTTTCAATGCCGAAATTTCTTGCGGATGAAACACCTTTTCCGGGATTCTTAAAAGGTTTTATTCTGTTGTCTTTAAGTGAGTATTCTTTGATAATATCAAATGTAGAGTCTGTACTATTATCATCAACGCAGATAACTTCAAAATTTTTGTAAGTCTGGTCAAGAATACTGTCAAGACAACGTGAGATATTTTTTTCCTCGTTAAATGACGGAACAATTATGCTTATTATGGGCGATTTTTCACCGTTCATAATGACACCTGCTTAAAGATTATTGATCTTATTAACAAGATCTGCAAGAGGGTCGTTTGTCTTTGCATTTCCTTCCTCGGATTTATAGATTCCGAGTCTGTATTTCTTACCTGTGACTTCATATACTGCGATTTTGATAGCTTTTGCGTGGTTATCCTGACGGATAAACTGTGAAAATATCGGATTATCGCATTTTATAAGAAGAAATTCACCTCTGATATAAGCAGAAGAAACTCCGAGTATACCTAAAAGAGGCTTGTCTGTAACATTAAGCTTTTCAAGCACTTCGCCCCAGCCTGTGAAAAGTACATCCTCGTCTGCTGATACGGTTGTCTGCTGAGCAGGAGCAGTCGGCTGCACGGGAGCAGATTTTTCTTCAGGCTCAGATTCCGCTTTTACTTCAGGTTTTTCCTTGACAGCAGGAGCTTCCTGCTTCTCAACGGGTGCGGAAACTGTGATCTTTCCGTCCTTTAAGGCACTTTCAAGGCGTTCTACACGTGCCATTATAGCCGAAATATCGCCTGAGATATCAGGGATACAAAGCTTTACGGCACACATCTCCATCTGGGTACGTTTGCTTGTGGAGTTTTTAAGAAGTGTCGCACACTCTTCAAGAGTAGTGATGTAATAAAGGATCTTAAAAAGAGTAGTATTTTCAGCCTGCTTTTTATAAAGCTCAAGGTCAATATCCGTACAGACTATAAGCTGCTGAGGATTTCTGACCGTTTTGATGATCATAATATTGCGGAAATGGTTTATAAGCTCAGAGCAGAGTCTCTCCATATCACACGAGTCACCGTGAAGCTTTGAAATGAGAGAAAGAACCTCAGAAGGATTGTTCTGACTGATATTATCAACCAGTTCAAAAAGGTAATCCTTACCTGCAAGACCTGCGGCGTTGCTTACAACTTTTGATGTTACGTGGTCAGAAATGCCTGTGCATCTGTCAAGAATTGAAAGTGCATCACGCATCGCACCGTCAGCAATTCTCGCTATGAGCAGTGCCGCATCTTCATCTATTTTTATATTCTCTTCTTCTGCTACGTACATAAGACGTGAAGTGATATTTTCAGGAGTTATCCTGTGAAAGTCAAATCTCTGACAACGTGAGAGGATAGTTGCGGGAAGCTTATGCACTTCAGTAGTAGCAAGTATAAACTTTACATGTGCAGGAGGCTCTTCAAGAGTCTTGAGAAGTGCATTGAAAGCACCTATGGAAAGCATATGAACCTCGTCGATGATATAAACACGGTACTTCGTGTGTACGGGTGTGTAGTTTACTTCATCACGAAGGTCACGGATATTGTCAACGCTGTTGTTACTCGCTGCGTCGATTTCCACTACGTCGAGTATCGAACCGTCATCGAGTCCTTTACAGACGGCGCACTCGTTACAGGGGTTACCGTCGACAGGATTAAGGCAGTTTGCAGCCTTTGCGAGGATTTTTGCACAGGTAGTCTTGCCGGTACCTCTCGAACCTGTGAAAAGGTAAGCGTGAGAAACCTTACCTGACTCTACTTCGTGAGCAAGTGTGGAAGTAATATGCTCCTGACCTACAACGTCTGCAAAAGTCTGCGGTCTCCACTTACGGTAAAGCACTCTGTACAAAAAATCACCCCTTCAGAAGTTTTATATAAAAATAAAAAAGCATTATCTCAGTCATATGGTGCGCAGGCCGTACTGTGTCGCACGGTGTTAACCTCTTAATGCTGCTCGGTTCCCCGCCTGACATGGTTCGTGGTACCCCGTCGCACAGGACCAACACACCACATGACTGAAATAAT
>JAZRNG010000081.1:0-13332 GCA_045648065.1 Acutalibacteraceae bacterium
GGTGTGCTTCGCTGCTTTTGAAAAACGGGGGCAGATTTCATGTGGTGTTTCCTGCACAGCGGGCGTTGGAATTGATGACCGCCATGCAGAGTGTGCACCTTGCACCCAAAAGGGTGCGCCTTGTGGAATTCATGGCCGGAAAAACGCCCAAATTGATTTTGATGGATGCGGTAAAGGGCGGCGGCTCGCAGTTGCACTGGATGCCGACACTTGTGCTTTTTGAGGACGACGGTAGCCCAACGGCGGAATACCGACGGATTTACCGAATGGATGACGCGCAGGAATAAAAGGTTATATTATGCGGTTGTTTTCTTTATGGGTATAAGCTTGCACGTCGAATGGATTTCTGCTATAATTAATCAGATAACTCTATTACGGAGGTGACGCCCGTGTCTGAAATTGTCATTGCACTTGATGCGATGGGATTTGCAAATGCAGATGTAAGACTCATCCGTGAAGCACTCAAGGAGGTTGCAGAGGAAAATAACATTGTCAGTATCAATGTTTCCTGCACACACATTCACACAGGTATTGACTCTCAGGGCGTGTGGACTGATCCGATCGGTTGTATCCTTAACAATATCATCAGTCCGGATGTCAAGTACGGTGTTGAGCGTTCTTTCATAGATTCTGTCGTTGCAGGATCGAAGGAAGCTGTAGAAGCTGCCCTTGAGGATATGACAACAGGCAAGCTTTACTACTCTCAGACAAATATCGGTGAATATATTCACGACAGAACAGCACCGATCTCACTTGATAAAAACCTCTATAAGCTTGAATTTGTTCCTTTTGATTCAGCAAAGACACCGACGATTCTTGCAACATTCGGTTGTCATCCCGAGTCAGCAAGTTATGACTGGGCAAGTGCAGATCCTGACAAGCCTCTCTCTTTTGATAAAAAGTTTACTGCAGACTTTGTCTGGTACATAGAAAAACTCGCAAACTCAGCAGGTTATAATTTTATTTTCCTTCAGGGTAATGTTTCGACGGTTACTTCCTTAAGACATCGCTCAGGCGACGGTGTGGAGCAGAGTGCTCATTACTCAGCAGTTCGCTACGGTTATGAGATCGGTTATATTATCCTCGGTCTTAATATGACACGTGATGAAAGAGTCGCACTCAATGAAGCTACAGGTGACAGACTCGGCATTGAAGAATACGGCGATCAGTACGAAGAGTACACGGTATGGTACGAGGGTCTTGAAACTGTCGAAGCTCAGGAAGTAAAGCCTGTTCTGAATATAAAGCTCGAACAGTTTGCGGTCGAGATTGATAATAACATAATCGCTCTTCTTGGTAAAACATCTGTTGCAGATAACTTTGTACTCAAAAGCGGTTGGGGCACATACTATACTGTTTCAGAAGTCGGTTACCTTGAAATCGGTGACAATATGAAGGTTTATATGAGTCCTGGTGAAACCTTCGGTGAGCTTCTCCTCGGAGGCAACGGTGCAAAAGGCTTTGAACTTGCCCCGATCAGAGAGTATACAGGCGAAGACATAATCATTATGGACCTTATGAACGATGCGGCAGGTTATGTTGCGAACCCTGCAAACTATGTTCTTGCAGGGTTACAGTACAATGAGATAAAAGGTACCTTTGACAGCGATACATGGTGCCTTATCTCTTACGGTAAGGGTGCGGCGACAAAATTCATCGGCACATTCTACGAAATTTATGACAGCGTAAGATAAGGAGGAAATACAAATGAAAAAGACATTGAAAAAAAGCGTTTCAATACTTCTTGTTCTCGTAATGCTCTTTACGGGAGTAACAGGAGTTTCAGCTTCAGCTGAAGAAGCTCAGGCAGCGGATAACCGTGGTGTTATGTTTGCTACAAATGCGATCAACAGTGTGCTTAATGCTGTGTTTATAGGATTCAGCGCATTTTTCCCGAAGGATTTCCCGACAGTTGAAGAATACTATGCTGACCCGAGCGAAAACTTCTATGAAGGTATGGATACATTTGTTGACGAACCCGTCAACGGTGCGAAATGGCATCTTGGCTTCGGCAAAGCAAGTATGGTACCCGAAAACCTCAGAGACGGTTCAAAAGAATACTATACAGGCGGTTACTTCACTCAGAAGATTAACGGCGTTTATGATGATCAGGGCGCAAACGCTGTCGCAATGCACGATAATTCAGGCAGAGGAACAGTTGTCAGTGTTTCTGTTGACGGCGTCGGTGTAAACAACGCTGATATACGTACAATCCGTGCAGAGGCAGAACGTAAGCTCAGCGAACAGGGCATCGAGAGTGATATTGTTTCGATCAATATCAGTGCAACGCATTGTCACACTGTAATTGATACTCAGGGATTTGGTCTTGGACTTATTATGAAAGTTTTTCACAATATCTTCTCAGTGCTTCCGTTTATGGAGCCTATCAGAAGTATTGATTCAGACTTCTATCCTCTTATGATTGATGCTACCTCCGATGCTATTGTAGAAGCTTACAAAAATATGGAATCAGGAAAGCTTTACTACTTCGAAACTCCCGGTATCGGCAGAAGCGAACGAAATCAGAACTATATGGATGATGAATACGACTATATTTTTAATAAAAGATATAATCTTGAAGGTTATCAGCACGTAATAGCTTGCTTCAAGTTTGTACCTGATAACAGTGAATCAAATCCGACGGTTATTGCTAACCTTGGCGGTCATCCCACCACTATCAACAGAGCAACAAAGCTTCTTTCAGCAGACTATCCTCATTATATGGAAGAAAAAATAAATGCAGAAGGAATGAACTTTGCGTTTATTCAGGGTGCACAGTCACCGATTTCAGTAAATAAAGGCGGAGTTAAGACTCAGGAGATAATAGACGAAGTAAATGCTCAGATCGAAGCTGATCCGCGTGTCAAGGATTATGAGGGCGCAAAGAGTCTTGGTTATGAGTTTGCAAGACTTATCGTCGAGTCGCAGGAGGATGCGACACTTGTTGAGCCGATGTTAAATGTTAAAATGGCTGAGGTAACAGTACCTATGGAGTACGGTCTCATGCATCTCGGTGCAACATCAAATCTCCTTGGCACCACAACTGTCAGGGATGACTCTGCACCAAGCGGATACTCAGTAATCAGTGAGGTTGGTTATCTCGAAATCGGCAAGGATATCGTTATGCTGACAGTTCCCGGTGAGCTTATTCCTCAGCTCGTTTACGGCAATGTTGTAGATAAGACTCAGTCATATCTCGGTGAAGATTGGAATATTGACATCACATCAGACCTCATTGGTGAGGATAAAACGATTCTTGTAATGGGCCTTTGCAATGATGCTATCGGTTATATCGTACCTGACAATGACTATGCTCCGTTTATTGCTGATTCACTCTGGAATACGGAGCTTGGTGAAAAGCTCTGGGGTCCTGCACAGCATCATTATGAGGAGATGCTTTCGATGGGCAGCAAAACAGGATCAACTATTATGAGTGCAGTAAATGCCCTTGTTTTGGAGGCTCAGTAAATAAAAATTAAACATAATTTTTAGGGGTGAAAATTATGGCTTTTAAATCAGAAAAGGGAGCGAATGCGCAGGTTTTTGAAGATCTTCGTAAGCAGGACGATACTAACGAAGCGAAACGAATGATCAACCGTCGTTATGTCGGCACGAAAGAAACCCTCGGCTTTATAATATGGGACGCAGCGCAGAGCTTTAATATTAATATTTATTCAACTCGTTTCATCACGAGTATTGTTGGTGTTGACCTCGGTCTGCAGACGATTGCAAATGCAATCAATAGCGTATGGGATATTATCAACGATATGATTTTTGGTGCGATTGTTGACAAAACACGTACCCGTTGGGGTAAGTTCAGACCATATCTTATGTTTCTTGCACTTCCGGGATGTATTCTGACGTCTCTTTACTGGCTTATGCCACACCTGTTTGCAGGTACGTCACAGGTGGATATGCTTAAATTTATTTTCTATCTGTTACTGACTGTTACCCGTGAAGGTATTACAACATTCCAGACGATTTCACGAACGGGTCTTATGGCGACGATTACGCCCAATCCTATCGACCGAACGAGGTTGATAACTCTTGCTAACTTCGCTTCGGGATTCTTTGGAGAAAAGTTGCCGGAGCAGGCGGTTACGATTCTTATCGACGTGTTCCGTGGAATGTATGTGAAAAACCCGATCAAGCTTTCAAAGTCATACACGAATCTTTTTGTAGGAATGGGTATTTTTACAACGGTTGCTTCAAGTATTTCATCTTTCTGGTTTTTTTACAATTCAAAGGAAAGAGTTCTGCAATCAGTCAAAACTCCGAGTGTATGGGAATCTGTAAAGTCGGTTATCAGCAATAAGCCGTTGCTCCTCATAACGCTTTCAGACTTCCTCAGCGGATTTGCAATCAAGGGTAGTCAGGATGACTATTACACAGACGTTCTCCACTTCTCTTCAATGACGTTGGTGGCAGGTATTCCGGCCGCACCGATAAGCCCCGCAAGTTATGCCTGGGTGCCGTGGATGAGAAAGCGCTTTTCAAGCCGAGTGCTTTACATACTTGCAAAGGAAATAGGTAATATTCTTTATGTTCCTGTATTTATTTTCGGTTGTATAGGTATGAAGGGCGATTATTCGGGTGGACTGTATCAGAAGGTTGTGCCCATGGGTATTGCAATGGCGCTCTGGGAAATCATCTGGACTCTGTTCTTTGGTCTCAAATCCGTTATCGGAACAGAAATGTATAACGAAGCTATGGACTACTGCGAATGGAAGAACGGATACCGAACAGAAGCTATGGCGTCTGTTGCACGCGGCACTGCGGCCAAGATTTCAACGAGTGTCAGTACGGTTGTTACAACTATGATAAAGAAAATTATCGGCTACGAAGTGGATGCATTCAGAACAGGTAAAGAGCAGACCAACAAGGTGAAATTTTTCCTTTTTGCAATGTTTACAATCATTCCTGCTGTCACAGGTTCACTCGGTATTATCCCGATGCTTTTCTATGACCTTGACAATGACAAGAAGGAAAGAATGTACGCTGAGCTTATTGCAAGACGTAAGCTTGTTACTGAAAAGCTTGAGCAGGATAATGAAAATGTCCTCGGTCTGAAAGAAACAGTTTCAGTAGGATCAAAAGAAGAGTAAACCACTCAAAACAGGAGAACTATGTAAATAAGATTATTACCGGCAGGTGAAGCTCACAATGCTGAAAGTGTATGCTATATTGAAGGGGTTGAAATGAACGGTGATGCTGAAGTTTTTTCTCAGAGTGTTCCCGTTCAGATGTACATGATTTGCTGACAGTATGTGGTCAATATAAATAGTAATAGCCTGTTTAAAATCCCGTATCCGAGGTTTAAACAGGCTTTTTTCAAAGGAGATGAGTTTGTGAAAAAATTTATCAGTATTTTTATGGCGACGGTGTTGTTACTGTCTGCTATGGGTATTATTGCCAATGCTGTGGATTCTGATTTTGATGTTTCAGATGCGGTGATTGTAATCGCTGAAGATGTATCAATAACAGATAACTATGCAGCGAACAGGCTCAAGTATTATCTTGATAAGATTACGGGCGGTGACATACAGATAGTTGACGATAGTGGTGATTATCAATATGAAATTTCCGTCGGTGCCACAAAGCGTAGTAATGCTGATTTTTCATCAGCTGAAGACGGAAGTTATATTATCACATCAGCTGACGATGAAATCATAATTGATGGTGCGGGTAACAAGGGTACAATCAACGGTGTTTATGCATTTCTTGAAAAATACTGTGACTGTCATTGGTATGAGTCGGAAGTGATTATCATTCCTGAAAATGAAAATCTCACAATTGAGTCAGGAATTGATATTGAATACACACCATACTTCGAGTACACTGAAACTGACACCGCAAGCTCACGTGATCCTGAGTTTTGTATAGCAAACGGACTTACGGGAGGTATTTATAAAAATCTTACAGATGAGCAGGGCGGCGATGTTGATTACCTTGGCGCTTCAAGCCATACGCTCACAAGCATTTACTGCAATCCCTCGTTATATTTTGAAGAACATCCCGAATATTTTGCTTTACACAACGGTTTCCGTACACCTAAACAACTTTGCCTGACAAATGAGGATGTTAAGGATATCGTTACAAGGGAGGCGCTTGAGGTGCTTGCGCAGCAGCACAATCCCGAAGCTTCAGTTCAGATTCTTTCAATCACCCAGGCGGATAACGGTGAATACTGTATGTGTAAAAACTGCGCAGCTCTTGATGCAGAAAACGGTTCACAGGCAGGTACGATGCTCACATTTGCAAATGAAATTGCAAGAAGAATCAAGCTTCACGACGGATACGATAATGTTGTTATCGACACTTTCGCTTATCAGCATACAAGAAAAACACCGACCAAAGTTGTCCCGCGTGACGATGTTATTGTTCGCTTGTGTTCAATTGAATGCTGCTTCGGACACAATCTTGACGATCCGGACTGCAAAGAAAATGTGAAATTTATGAAGGATCTCAGAAACTGGAGTGAAATCTGCGACAGACTTTATATCTGGAACTATAACCTCAACTCAGAAGAAAGCGTAAATGTCTATGCGAATTTCGGAACTCTTCAGCGTAACACTCAGATTTTTTATGAGCATAACGTTAAGGGGATCTATCAGCAGGGTGTTTATTACATCGAGGAGTGCGACGGTGAATTTGCTGAGCTGAAAACATACCTCCTTTCAAAGCTTATGCAGGACCCGTACCTTGATTACGAGGCTGAAATGAATGGTTATCTTATAGCTGTTTACGGACCCGGAGGAAAACATATCAAGGAGTTTATTGACATTGTTACAGAACATGCAGTAACAAAGTTCAAACATCTTAAGCTCGAAGAGGATTCACGCTTTTCTCTTCCGGGAATGACACAAAAAGAAGTTTCACGGTGCGACGAGCTTTGGGAGATGGCAAAGGCTGAGGCTCAGACCCGGGAACAGCTCGACCGGATAATCCGTTCTGAAATCTGCTGGAGATACTGGAAATGTTCAAACAAGCGCTCTGAGTTTTCGCTTTTCCAAAGTCCTTATCTTCAGATGAAGGCTAATCAGGAGCTTTACGAGGATTTTGTGGAGTTAGGTATAACAAGAATGGGAGAATTCCCCGGACACGAACTTTCAGACAACGAGTTAAGACGTTACACGCGTAGTATTTACTCGTGGATCACGCTTTACGACAGTCCTGTATGGGATGTAATCAGTCCGATTATGATTAACCTTTATAATGTTATGGAGAAGATTTATTATTTCCTGCATCCGTTCAGCGAGGTAAACTGAAATATAACCCAAAGAAAAAGCTCGTCAATCGACGAGCTTTTTGTTGTTTACTTATCAGAATCAGCCGAAGATAAGATTGATGATCCATCTTAAGGGAGTGAGGATTCTGTCCACGAGGCTGCCACCACCGAGGAGGAAGAGAGAACCCTTGCTCATTGCATATGTAATGCTCTGCCATACGGAATCAAGCGGAGATTCTTTTGCAGGTTCAATGTTGTCATAGCCTTCAGCACCGATCTTGTGAAGAATCGCCTTAAGTCTTGCTTCGGCTGCGTCAACGGTTGCCTGATCGGAAACAGTTATTGCAAGTGCTGATTCTGATTCTGCAATTGCCGCATTGAGTTCTGCTTTATCTTCTTCGCTGAGTGTTGACTGATCAACCTTCATTGCATCGGGAAGTGTCCAGCGGCGAAGTGAATATGTGTAGCAACGTGTATTGAACTGAGGATAGTTTTCAGGGTCTGAATGTACGTCTGTCACTTCACCGAGGATGATTGCCTTTGCGAGGTTGAGCACAACGTCGTTACGACCGACTTCGTGATACTGATCAAGGAAAACCCAGGTGTTTTCAGGAAGAACAGCTGTTGATGTATCTACCATATTGTCAGGTGAAACGTGGTTGTGAGTCGGATCTTTACAATATGTGTTCTTCTCATAATCAACGTCAGCAAGTGTCTGGTCGTGAGCCGCACCTGTCGCACCGAGTGTTGTTGAGTTAAGGTTTACGATGCCGTCTGAGTTTACCTTTTCTGCAGAGGCAACGATGTTAAAGTATGTATACATCTCTTCACCGAGGTCAAGGTTTGCACCTGCGATTGAGTTAACACGAACACCGTCAGCTACAGCATCAAGGATGTTCTGTTTAAGGTTGAGTCTTGCCTGCTGGAAAGCGTCGGTTTTTGCTTTGAGGACAGGCTTGTCTGCGAGATATCTTTCGGCAAGAGCTTCGTATCTGTAAGAGGGGAGCATTGCCCAGAACTGCGGACAGTTGACCATTAATGTGTCAATTATCGCACTTATCGCACCCGAAAGAAGTGCATCAATGCCTGAACGGGGAACGATGTGGAGAATTGTATTGATGAGATAACCGAGTGTAGGAACACCTTCTGATTCTACGAAAATGTTTGCGATAAAATCGTGGTAAAGGTACTCATCTTCAAGACGCCACTCTCTTGCCATCATGTCAGCAACGATGTCTGTACCGTCAAGACAAGCAACAGCATTGACTATCTGATCGAGATCCTCGTGACCGTATTTTTCAAGGTAATCTGTAAGGATTGTACCACCGAGGCTGACGGGAAGAAAGGTTACCTTATCGTGACCTGTCTGCTCTTTAACCATTTCGACATACTCCTTGAGTTCGTCAGCAGAAGTCATCGGATCGCCTACAAGGTTGAAAGTGAAGAAATAAACGTGGTCTTCGCCGATTTCGTCAACGAGTGACTTCATCGGTACCATTCTGTATGTCCATTCGATGTCATCCTCAGACATATATTCAAGAGAATGATTCCATCTTTTTGTTTTAAGGTTTTCGATGTGGTTGCCGTTTTCGTCACATCTCTGATACTTGAAGATTTCGGAAACGAGGTTATACGCAATCTTATCAAGACCGAGATTCGTCTGAAGTAAAAGTGTACCGAGTACTGCAGCTACGGCTTTTAAGATAGCACCTGTAGAAAGTGCTGATTCGTTGAGGATGAGGAGTGTACCTCCGAGATGGTTACCGTTATACATAAACGGCTCATCGTTTTCATCGTAGAGATATGTAGGTGAGTGATTGATACCGGGGAGGACGATTACGGGCGAGTGCTCACAATTTCCACCACAGTCTGTCTCCGTTTTTGCTTTGGCAGATGCAGATGCACCGATTGCTCCGATGGGAACGAGCATTGCAAGGCAAAGCGTCATTGCAAGAATCTTTTTGAAAAACTTTTTCATAGTTCAAAGCTCTCCTTTATTTATAATAAGAAAATTATATCATCCGTAATACAATAAATCAATCGTGGTTTTGTACAATAAGATAATCAGGGTAATAGTGAAAAAGTATAATACAGGTATGCTTTATAGAAAAGTTGCAGATTTGCAGTATCTGTTTTAAGCAAATTCGGGTTTGTCGGGGTGATTGATTTCGCACAATGCAACTCTGTGTGCGTAGGGATGGGCCTCCCGGACCATCCGCGGAATCTGCTGAAAAACGGACGGTCGATGACGCCCGTCCCTACGCAGTTGACTGAAACAATGTTTGTAGGGGCGCGCATTGCGCGTCCGCTTAATTAATCACGTTTTACGGACGACCAATGGTCGCCCCTACGATATTAATTGAATATTCTACCCGACAAACGTGAATTTGTCGGGATGAAAACAAAAGACGCCCTCTTACTCATTGATACGAGGGGGAGGCAAAGCTTTATCAGCACAATGTTAACATTGTGTTTCAGAAAAAATCTGCTATAATAAAAAAGGATATGTCACATTTTTAATTTTTCCTGACTACTTAATAAAGGAGATGTTGTTATGAAAAAAAGTTTGCGAATTCTTTCACTGTTGCTTTGTCTTTCATCGTTCTTAACTTTGTTCGGCTGCATAGGTCCGGGAGTTTCAGATTACAACGAAGTCCTTTTCGGTAACTACACGTTTTTTAGTTTTGGCGGTAAAAACTATTCTATCAGCGACGGTATAACAGATATAAAAGGTTACATCTATAAATACACATACGATAAATCAGAAACATACATAGCAGCTCATCTTCTGCAGATCGTTGAGGCAGGTACGGCCGCAAACTGTGACGATGTTATTTACGAAAGAGTTGACCACGGCACAACTTACAGCGTTATCTACGATAAGATGATTATTTACTGTGCAACTGACAGAACGACAACAGAATTTGACACCTACGAAGAATTCCTTGAATATTGTGACAGTAACGGCATTGAGCTTCACAACTGGCGTTACCCTTCAGGAGGCGGACATCTTGAATCGGAAGTAACTGAACTCGCAGGTGGTTATACCATACACAATATGCGTGTAAACACCAGTGCAATATCGCTTGACGGAAAAGAAATAATTTACGGCATTATCACCGATATTGAAACATCATCAACGCAGATCACATTCCGTTTGCGTCGTGAAAATTACGGATACGATGCTGAATACCCCGAAGAAGTCAACATCGGGCTTTCAGCACTTTCAGACGAACCTGTAGGAAAATACAGACGCGGATTTCTGGACTATGCCGATGTTTATTACGACAAAGACGTTACGATAGACATCGATACAGGAGAAATTACTGAAAAAGATCATTGATATTTATGTTATCAAAGACTCCATCGGGAGTCTTTGTTTTTTATCTCATTTGACATTACGATACGTTTGTAATATAATTTGACTATAAAAACTTATGAGGAGTGGTACTGTGAAAAAGACCTTGAAATCGGTTTTATCGTTAATTCTTGCTTTTGTTCTTGCATTTTCTGTTTGTTCAGTTGCTTTTGCGGCTGATACTGCTGAGGAAGTAACAGGCTTTACAGACGAAGACTTCCTTATGACAAAGAAAAGAAAGCTCGTTAACCGTAACGGTGACGAGATTCAGCTCAAAGGTGTTAACCTCGGATCATGGATGATATGGGAAGACTGGCTCTCACCTTACGAAGAGGCTACTGACCATTACTCTGTTCTTGAAACTCTTGAAGAACGTTTCGGCAGAGAAGCTGCTTACGAGCTTTTCAATACTTATATGGACAACTGGATCACAGAATACGACCTTGATGAAATCAAAAAAATGGGCTTCAACTGTGTCCGTGTTCCGTTCTGGTTCAGAAACTTCTACTATGACGACAATGGTACAAAAATCCTCGACGAAAACGGTGAGTGGGATTTCTCTCGTCTTGAGTGGGTTGTAAGCGAATGCTCTGAGCGTGAGCTTTATGTTATCCTTGATATGCACGGTGCAGTCGGCTATCACAGCGATGCTCCTCACAGCGGTAAGGGTCATTCCTGCGGTTATTATGAAGACACCGAGCAGGGCGAAAAATACCGTCAGCTTACAGATGAACTCTGGGCTGCAATCGCTGAAAAATTTGACGGCAATCCTGCAGTCGCAATGTATGACCTTCTCAACGAGCCTATGTGTGACGTTCCTTCAACTGAAATTGAAAGAAGAAAAAACAACACTATGGCTTATACAAGGCTTTACGATGCCGTAAGAGCCGTAGATGAAGATCACATCATCACAATGGAATGCATCTGGACTGCATTTGCACTTCCTCAGGCATGGACAAAGGGTTGGGATAATGTAGTTTATCAGGTTCACTTCTACAATAATTCAAACTTCATTTTCAATCTTTTTGCGTTCTTTACAAAGCTTGTTTACTTTGATGTCCCGATGTATATGGGTGAGTTCTATCCTCATCAGAAGACTACGTGGGAAAACTGCTTTAATACACTCAATAATCTTGATTATAGCTGGACTTTATGGACGTATAAGGCGACAGGTCACGGAATGTGGAGCTCAGACTGGTGCATAAAGGGTAGCAAGGACGGATTCCACAGAGCTAAGGTGCAGACAGATTCGTATGAAGAAATAGCACGCAAGTGGGGCGAATGCATACGTACAGAAAATGGGTTCCAGGATACGGGACACTATGACAATAATGTGAAAATTTATCTTTAAAATGCAAAAAACGTACTGATTTTTTTCAGTGCGTTTTTTATTCTTTGTATAAAACAATGATTGACATTGAGAGTTTTATTGTATAAAATATAGGCGCACTAAATTGATAGGAGTAAAAATTATGGCAAAGAAAAAAGATGCAGCGCCTAAAAATGCGCTTAAACATCCGAATGCCATCGGTATAAAAGAAGGCTTCGGCTACACGCTCGGCGATATCGGCAACCTGCTTGTTCTTACATTCATTTCAACATTCCTTAAGGTTTTCTATACTGACAGCCTTATGGTAGGCGTTAATGTCGGCCCTGAAAGAGTTTACAATGACATTACTGTTCTTTTCCTTGTAACAAGACTCTGGGACGCTATCAACGACCCGATGTGGGGACTCATCGTTGACGCTAAAAGGCCTACGAAGGACGGTAAATTCAGACCTTATCTCAAGTGGCTTTCCGTTCCCCTTTGTGTTTCAATGGCAGTCTGTTTCCTCGGAATCAATAAATTCATCAGCAGTTATGTTGTAATTCTTATCTTTGCATACGTAACATATACTTGCTTCGGTATGCTTTACACCGGTGTTAACATTCCGTACGGTTCACTCGCTTCTGTTATTACAGATGACCCGAAGGGACGCACACTTCTTTCAACATTCCGTTCAATCGGCGGCGGTGTCGGCGGTGCTGTTGTTACTCTTCTCGGTCAGATGGTAGTTTACAATAAAGTCATCGATGCAAAGACAAAGGAAGAAGTTTCTGTTTTCAGCGGTGAAAAAGCATTTATTTTCGCTGTCATTCTCGCTGCTCTTGCTATCGCATCTTATCTCTTCTGTTACAAGTCTACAAAGGAACGAGTCAAAGTTCCTGACGAGAAGAAAAAGATTAACCTCAAGCGTACATACGGCCCTCTTTTCAAGAGCCTTCCGTTTATTACAGTTACAATTTCAGGTGTGCTTATCAGCGGTCTTCTTCAGTACGGTTCATTCAACCAGTACCTTTTCAAAAACTACTTTGGTAACTCAGACCTTTCAATCATCAACACACTCTGTACATACGCTCCGATGGCAATTATGATTCCGATTATGCCTAAGCTCGTTGAAAAATTCGGCAAGAAAGAAATCTGCGTTTTCGGTCTTTTCCTTTCATCTGCTGCAAGTATTTTCAACGCGGTATTCCTTCCTAATGTTACAACATACTTCATTATGCAGGCAATCACAGGCTTCGGTTACTCATTTATGAGCATCACTAACTGGGCTATCGTTATGGACGTTATCGACTACAACGAATACACAACAGGAGAGCACAGCGAAAGTGCAATCTACGCCGTTTACACATTCTCAAGAAAGCTTGGCCAGACAATTGCAGACTCAGGCGGAATGCAGCTTCTTAAGAAAACAGGTTACAC